>CAYONR010000086.1:0-6390 GCA_964405365.1 uncultured Halanaerobiaceae bacterium | reverse complement strand
ATGGATCCATATACTGGGGAAAGAGTTAAAACATCGAAAGAGACTGTTGCAATGGCAACAAAAACTATTGATGCATTAGAAAACCTTGATTTTGTAATGTCCTTAGGTATAGTCCAGGACGTTCCACAATTGGTTTATGATCGTCATCAGTTTCAGGCTATGGTCTTAAATACATCGAAGCCGATTGTTATAACAGCAAATGATGCTGAGGGTTATGGCGATATTATTAAGATGTGTGAAACTATCGTCGGTGGTGAGCAGGAGTTAAGAGATAATCCATTTATGACACTCTATGCCGAGCCGATTTCCCCACTCCAGCATGCTGAAGATGCAGCTCAGAAGCTGGTCCTTGCTGGCAAAAAATCACTGCCTGTAGTTTATACACCATGTATTATGGCTGGAGGAACTGTTCCGGCAACATTAGCTGGGGCAATGGCAACTGGTCTGGCTGAAAGTCTCAGTGGACTGGTATTAAATCAGCAGGTCAATGCCGGTAATCCATTTATCATGGGTGGAGTCTTCACAATTATGGATATGAATACTACAATATTTGCCTATGGTGCCCCTGAATTTCATCTAATGCAGGCAGCTTTAGCTGATGTATCTAATTATCTTGACATACCAATGTTTGGTACATGTGGCTGTACTGATTCTAAGGTAGTAGATCAGCAGGCAGCAATTGAAGATGCTCTTTCCATATTAATTACTGCTCAATCAGGAGCTAATTTAAATCATGATGTTGGTTATATAGAACATGGTAACTGTGCTTCATTAGAAAACCTTGTTATTTCTAATGACCTTATTGGTTTTGCCAGGAGAATTGTCAGAGGAATTGAAGTAAATGATGATACTTTAGGTTTAGATGTTATAGATAAAGTTGGGCCAGGCGGTCATTTCCTCGGTGAAGCTCATACCAGAGAATATTTCAAAAAAGAGACCTGGTATCCTGATCTATTTAAGAGACAGTTCTATGATAACTGGAAAATGGAAGGTGAAAAAACATTATTTGAGCGGAGTAATGAAAAAGTAAAAGAAATTCTGGAGAATCACGAACCAGAACCATTACCAGATGATGTTGTTAAAGAACTTGAGCGGATAGTTCAGGAAGCAGAATCAAAGCTATAATAGAATTGTGTTTTCCAAAAGGAGGGGCCAGTTAATGGAAGAATTAGCTTTAGGTATTGATACCGGTGGAACTTTTACTGATGGAGTTATAATTAATTTGAAGACTGAAGAAATTATTGTAGCCACTAAACAGGTTACTACCAGAAATGATTTGACTGTGGCTATAGATAATTGTCTTCAAGCTCTGCTCTCTTCAGATAAATTCCGTCAGGAAGATATTAAGCTGGTCTCTCTTTCAACGACTCTGGCTACCAATGCAATTGTCGAGGGGCAGGGTGCAGAAGTAGGCGCTATTTTAATAGGTTTTGATTCAGTTGAAAAACTGCCGACTAAACATCATGTCTCTGTTGCAGGTGGCTGTACAATCAAAGGTAAGATCAAAGAAAAAATTAATAGTCAGGAAATAATTAAGAAAGTAAATGATATGAAAGAAAAAGTAGATGCTTTTGCAGTCTGTGGGTATCTCAGCGTTCGGAATCCAGTTCAGGAAAAAGCAGTTGCAAATATGATTGTAGAGGAGACAGGTTATCCTGTTGTTCAGGGACATAGTCTGAGTTCAGAGCTTGGTTTTCAGGAAAGGGCAAATACTGCTGTCTTTAATGCCCGGCTATTACCCCTTATAACTGATTTGATAACTTCAGTCGAGGAAAAACTTGAAGATTATCAGCTTAAGGCTCCCTTGATGGTTGTAAAAGGTGATGGGAGTTTAATCAGTGCAGAGGAAGCCAAAAAGAGGCCTATAGAAACATCATTATCTGGACCTGCAGCCAGTGTGATTGGTGCCAGACAGCTTGCTAATATCGATGATGGGATTATAATAGATATTGGTGGTACTACAACAGATTTAGCTCTTTTAAAAGATGGTCAGCCTGGTCTCAGTGAAGCTGGCGCTAGAGTTGGAGGCTGGTTAACAAGGGTTAAGGCAGCAAAGATAACTACAATTGGGCTTGGCGGTGATAGTCAGATTAGGGTGGACCAGTCAGGTCAGCTAGAGATAGGCCCTGAAAGGGTTTTTCCTCTAGCCTGGGCGTCAGAGGAATATCCTCATCTGATAGATGAATTAAAAAAGATAAAAGATGAAGAATATTTTCCAATCAATCATCAGCCAGTCTCGGTTTTAACGTATATTAAAGAGCCGGTAAAGTATAGTTTAAGCCCATTACAGCAAGAGATAATCAAGAAAATCAAAGAGAAGCCTCATACTATAAGAGAGCTTGGAAAGATTTTAGATATTGACCCAGAGGTTCTTTCCTGGCGTCAATTGGTTAAAACAGGCTGTCTCCACAGGGCCGGGTTAACTCCTACTGATATGTTACACTGGCAGGATAAATATCTGGACTGGAATAAGGAAGCAGCCTGTCTAGCAGTTGAAATTACTGCAAAGAGAAAAGGTATGAGCTCTAATGATTTTGTTGATCTATTAGAAAAAGAAATTGAGATAAAGCTTGGGTCATTGATTATTGAATCGACTCTTAGAGATGAAACAGATAAGTTAGATTTCAGTAGTAAAGAAGTTGAGTATTTTTACAGAAAATTACTGGAGCATAATAATGGTGCTATGATTGATTTTAAAGTGGATCTCTCCCAGCCACTGGTCGGAGTTGGTGCCCCGGCCAGGGCATATTTCCCTGGGGTGGTTGATAGAATTTCAGCAGAACTGTATCTGCCAGAATGGGCTGAGGTTGCTAATGCTGTTGGAACCGTTATGGGGAAGATTATTGAGAGAGTTAAAATAGTTATTAAACCAGATGAAGTAGGTGCTGGATATGCAGTTCATACTCCTGAAGAAAGGTTAGGATATAAACGTTTGGATTCAGCATTAGAAGCAGCAAGAGATATTGGAGAAGAATTGGTGAAAGAAAGAGCTGAGAAATCAGCAGCAAAAGATATTGAAATTTTTGTTGATAGAGAAGATAAATATGGTCGGTTTAGTGGTGGCAGAGAGGAAGATAAAATTTTTATTGAAACAGTACTGGATATTTCAGCAGTTGGTAAACCCTGGTAGAAGGAGGATAGTAGCTTGGATAAAATAATTGCCTGTTCAACAATTAGAAGAGAAATTGAAGCAATAAATTCTGAGATGGAGTCAGAATATCTTGAATATGGACTTCATCGAACGCCGAAAAAATTAAATAAAAAAGTTCAAGAAGCTGTAAAAAATTCAGAAAAAGCAGGTTTTCGTAAAATTAGACTTGGCTATGGTCTCTGCTCCAATGGTGTAGCCGGAATAAGTGGAGAGAAGGCAACCTTAATTGTTCCGAGGATGCATGATTGTATTTCTATTCTGCTCGGTTCAAGCCAGTCTTACCATCATGAATTTTGTAAGAATCCTGGGACCATTTATTTATCAAGGGGCTGGATAGAATTTGGTGGTGACCCCCTTACCCAATTTGAAAATTACAAGAAAAGAGTAGGCGCTGATTTTGCTCAGGAAACTATAGAGCTTGAATATAAAAATTATACTCGACTGGTATTTATTAATACCTGGGTTGATGGGTTGGAAGAGTATCGAGAATATGCCAGGAGAGCAGCAGATTTTGTTAATTTAGAATTTGAAGTAAAAGAAGGCAATCCAGACTTATTAAAAATGTTACTTACTGGAAAAGAAAATGATGAGATAGCTGTTTTTGAGCCAGGCAGGATTATTCTGAGAACTGATCTTGTCTAGGTTAAATTCAAAATATGAGTAGGGAGGAATATTTAATGATTATTATTGGTGAACTGATTAATTCTACAAGAGAAGTTATCAAGGAGAAGATTGAAGAGAGAGATAAAGAATATATTCAGGAGATTGCTTTAAAACAACAGAAAGCAGGGTCTGAATTTATTGATGTAAATGCTGGTGCCTTTGTTCATGATGAGATTGAACACCTCCTCTGGTTAGTTGAAGTGACTCAGGAAGTCCTTGATAAACCATTGTCACTTGATAGTCCTAATGAGAAAGCATTAGAAAAGGCTGCTGAAAAACATCAAGGAATACCTCTAATAAACTCAATTACTTTAGAGGGGAATAGATATGATAAAGTCTTACCTATAGTTAAAGAATATGACGCCAATGTGATTGCACTTTGCATGAGCGATGAAGGAATGCCAGAAAGTTCTGATGATAGAATTGAATTAGCAGATGAACTTATTGATAAATTATTAAATGATGGAGTTCCAGCAGATAATATTTTTGTTGATCCAATTATAACACCGATCAGTGTAGATTGTTCCCGGGGTTCAGAAATCCTCAATGCCATTGGAAAAATCAATAGCTGGGGAACCGGTGTTCATATTACCTGTGGATTGAGTAATATATCTTATGGATTACCACAGAGACATTTATTAAATCAGGCATTTATGGTTATGGCAATTGGAAGAGGAATGGACTCAGCAATAATTGACCCCCTTGATGACTATATGATTAAGCTTATTAGAGCTTCTGAAGTTTTAATGAATGAAGATCAACACGCAATGAAATATCTAAAAGCATCCAGGGCAGGAGAACTTGATTAAAGTTGTATCAGTAAAAGGAGAGGTTAGATATGACAAGAATTGGAGTTATAGGAGGTGGAATTGCTGGCTCAACAGTATCAGTAGAGCTGGCAGCAGCAGGCTTTGATGTTACTCTTTTTGAGAAAACTGATGAAATAGGAGGCCAGATCTTTGAATTTGGCTGTAAGGCAACTGATATATGTACCCGCTGTAACCTCTGTCTGGTAGATTCAGTATTCAATCAACTTTATAAGGATTCTAAAATTGAAATTAAGAGAGACCATCAGGTTATAGATTCTTATAAAGAAAATGATAGCTTCACCCTTTATTGTGAAGATGACGGTGTCGAAAGAGTTTATAAAGATTTTGATAAGATAATTCTGGCAACAGGTTACAGACGCTGGTCTGAACTGGAAACTGGAACCCCGGAGATCTTTGCAGACCAGAGAATAATCTGGTCAGGTCAGTTTGAAGAGATGTTATTTAAAAGAAGAGACTATCTACAAAATAAAGATTTAGAACTGGATCTAGATTTCAAGCCAGAATCAGCTTATTTTATCCAGTGTAATGGTTCCAGGAGTCCTCAGGAAAAAGCTTCATATTGTTCTCGAGTCTGCTGTGGCTATAATTATCGAATTGCCAGAGTTTTAAGAGACAATTATCCTGAGATGGAAATAGGAATCTTCTTTATTGATATGCAGGAATCTGGTTTTTTAACTGATCTTTCATTTCAAAGATTAATTGACGAAGAGATAAAATATTTTAACTGTAAGCCACTTAGGATTAATAAGAGAGATGAGCAGATAGAGATAGCCTATGAAGATCAGGAAATAGGCGAGATGAAAAAAGTTAAAACTGACTTATTAGTACTCTCTGAGGGTATACATCCAGGCAAAGAAAATGAACTCTGGTCCAAGCTCTTTAATTTGCAACTGAATTCAGATGGTTTTTTAGAAGAGATTAATCCTGGAAGCGATACTGGAGTCTATTTAGCGGGCACAATTTCAGGTCCAGGAGATATTGCAACAACAATTAGTAAAAGTAAAGCCGTAGCAAATGAGATTATTTCTGCAGAGAAGGAGGTTGTTATCTAATGGCAGGCAGTCCTAAATATGAATTAGCCTGGATAGGTGATAAATTAGAGTCAGATTTTAAAGATATTCAAATTTCTGTTGAGGATCTAGTTGCCTGTCAGGGAGAGATTGGTAATTTCATACTCACCTGCAATGATCAGAATAATCCAACTGAGATTGAGACAGCCAATATAATAATTAATCTTCCCTTTCAAGAAGATACTTTGATTGATGATGCAGTCTCTCTTTTAGATGATAATTATCGATTAGACGCTGAGAAGCCAGTTATTATACTGCAGGATTATCCAGATTTATCGGCAGCTTTTATCAGTCAGAAAGGCCTGGAGAGATCCCTTGAAATCAAGAATAATTATCCAGATAAAGAAGTCTATTATTTCTATCAGGCCATGAGATTTCTTGAAGATAATGATAGGCTCTATGAAGAAGCCAGGAAAGCTGGAGTAGTCTTTTTGAAATTTGATATAGGCCAGTTATCAGTCTCAGAAGACTTAAAAATTAAGTATAAAAGGGAAGATATTGAACTTGATTTGAAGGGGACAATACTAGTAGCACCTGAATTAAAGGCTACCAAAGAGACAGAAAAGTTGGCGAAGATTTTTAATCTAGCTGATGGCTATCAAGATTATCTGCAGTTAGATAATATATATCTCCAACCGACCTTAAGTGGCAGAAGAGGTATTTATCTTTTGCGGGG
>CAYONR010000085.1:0-6424 GCA_964405365.1 uncultured Halanaerobiaceae bacterium | reverse complement strand
GTTTCTATACCACCAAAAACATTCTGTAAAAATATTTGCCAGTGCATAAAAGACCTCCTATCAATCATCTTTAATAACAGTATATATCAGATAAGTTTCAAAACAGTTACAAACGAGTTACTGTATTTATTTGTTTTCTAGTAACAAATTTGTAACTGAGTCTGTTATAATTAAGATAAAGAACAAATACTCACTTTATAAGGGGGCACTATTGTGAACAAAATAAAAGTGAAAACTGGAGAAGAAATCGCTTATAGAGAAAGAAAAGGTTCTGGAGAAAAGCTAGTTTTAATCCATGGCAATATGACATCTTCAAAACATTGGGATATTTTAATGGAAAATCTCCCTGATGACTATCATTTACTTGCACCTGATATGAGAGGATTCGGCAAATCAAGCTACAATAATCGTTTTGATTCACTTGAAGAATTAGCTCTAGACTTAATTGATTTATTAGAACAGAAACACTTCGAAAATTATAATCTAGTTGGCTGGTCAACCGGTGGCGGTGTAGCCATGGAAATTGCAGCAAAAAAGCCTAAACAGGTAAAAAAGTTAATACTTTTAGAATCTGTTAGCACAAGAGGTTATCCAATTTTTAAAAAAGATGAGAATGGTCAACCGATACCTGGTGAACTATTAAAAACAAAAGAGGAAATTGCCAGTGATCCAGTTCAAGTACTACCTGTATTAAATGCCCAGGAAAATAATGATAAAGAAACTATGCGCCAGATTTGGAATTCTTTAATTTATACTGATAATCAACCTGAGAAAGAAAGATACGAAGAATATCTTGATGATATGATGACACAAAGAAATTTAATTGATGTAGACTATGCCCTGGCTAATTTTAATATTAGTGATCAAGATAATGGTTTAAAGCCCGGAAATAATAAAGCTGAAAAGATATCTTCTCCTACTTTAATACTTCAAGGAGATCAGGATAAAGTTGTTCCAATGAATATGGCCAAAACCATCAAAGAAGATATAGGGAACAATGCAGAAATTCAAATCCTTGAAAATTGTGGCCACTCTCCTTTAATAGATGATATTGATCAGTTAGTTGAAGTAATAATTAAATTTTTATAAGATAAAGAAGGCTGCCGTATTAATTTACGGCAGCTAATTATTTATAAGATCATTATATATATCTTGAATATTTTCGCCTGGTTTAACAGATAATTCATCTGCAAGTACTCGTTCACATCTTTTATATGTCTTAATAGCCATGGAACGACGATTTAATTTTAAATAAGAGCGCATTAAATAGTTATAGGCTTTCTCCCAGGCCAGATCAACCTGTAAAACTTCATTACAATAACTAATACAATCTTCATATTTTTCCTTTTTGTAATAAAAAGATATAACTTTGTCCATAGTATTCAAATATAAGTTTTTGAGCCTTTCACGCTCATCAACTGCGAATATATAATAATCTTCACTCTCTAAAAAATCACCTTTATAAAGCTCTATAGCTTCTAAATAATATTCTATTTCTTCTTCCCGGTTAACAGCATTTTGTCCTTCTGAAATTAAGCTTTCAAATTCTTCGACATCATAAAGATAACCAGCCTCAGAGTTTAGACCATAATGAGTATTTCTCCTGTTAATAAAGAATGGTTTCTGCCTTGGCTTTCTCTCTGGCTCAAGAGTGTTTTTTAAGGAGTTTAATACAACTTTAAAACTCTGTTCTGCACTTTCAAGATCAGAATCTGGCCATAATTTGTCACAAATATAATCTCTTGAAAGCATATCCTGCCAGTTTACTATAAATAATAGAAATAATTCTCTAGCTTTTTCTCTTTTCCATTCATTCTTTGTTATTTCCTCATAACCTCTAAATAATTTCAACTTACCTAAAGCTGTTATTTTTAGAGTAAAACCAGGATGATGCTCAAGGCTGGCATAACCTAATTCTGCAAGAATTGATTTAGCAAAAGCTGATTCTTTATCTGAATTTTTTAATGATAATAATACTGGGATTATAATGTCTGGATCTCTTGAAGTAAAAAATGTTGGTTTCTTTAAAATTTCTATATAATCAAATTTTTCTACTAAGTCTATTAATTCCTTTGTTCTAGTAAGTTTTTCCTCTTTAAAACCAAGTTCATTATAGACTATTGCCAGCCAATAATTAGCTACAATCTGACCATAAATATCATAAAGATCATAACTAAAATCCAGAGCCAATTGAAAACTCTTTCTAGCCTCTTTATATATATTCTGTTTATATTGATTTATTCCTAATGTAATATAAATTAAACTTCCAAGCCATTTATCCCCTGATTCAAGAGTGATTTTAAGAGCTTTTTCAGCTAATTCTTGACCTTTAAGTGGATTACCATAAAATGCTTCAAGAACTGCTTTGCCCATTAAAGGCTCGCTTAAGCCTCTCTCAACTCCTATTTCTTCTATTAATTCTATTGATTTTTCGTATGCTTTTCTTGCTTTATTAACCTTTCTTTCTCCGTTTAGCTGATAGGCATGACCTAGACGCATCTCTACTACTGCAGATGTAAAGGTGGATGGGAAGTTATCAACTAATTCTTTGCCTGATAAAGCAGTTTCTAAAGCCTGACCGTCTCTGCCTAAAAACGAATTCATCAATGATAATAATAAAACTGTTTCTCTATGAGACCTTGGGATAAGGTTTGATTGATCTTTATTTGAATCTAGTTGTCTTTCAAGACTAATAAGAGCTTCATTTAACCTACCTGTTCTTAATTTAACCCGGGCATTAAAATTGTTATTATTTTGGGATTTAGCAGAAACTTTCTCGGCCATTTCTCTAAATTCTTCTGCTTCTTGATAATCACCTTCATTAATCTTATTTTCCGCCATCAAATAAAGTAAATTAGCTTCCTGCCAGGGATTATCTTCATCTTTTAATTCTAATGCTGATTTCAAATATTTGTCTGCTTCACTTGGTTGAACTGTATCTAAATAAATCATTGCTAACTTTTCTAAAACCCTAATTATATCTTTTTTATCGCCTTCTTCTTTGAATAATTTTTCTGCTTCATGATAAGAATTTAAGGCTCCATTAAAATCACTTTTTAATCTATAGATATCCCCTTGATATAAGTAAAGCTCAGGATTCTGGTTTAAATATTTATCTGGCAGCGCATCCAGTGACTGCTGAAGAGTTTCAACCCTGCCCTTTTCTAATAATTTATCAGCAGATTCAAGAATTAATTTTGCAGATTTATCATATTTTTTGGCATTTAGACTATGAAATATTGCATGGCCTATTAACCCCTTTGATTCAGTTATTTCTGCTGCTTTCTGATGCAAATTTTTAAGTTCATATTCTTTTTTTGCCTCTTCCTGTAAAAAATCCTGGAAAAGACTATGATATCTGTACTGCTTACTGCCATATTTACTTATAAAAATACTGTTTTCTTCAAGATCTTTTAAAAATTCCTGGCGATAATCTCCACTTACTAGTTGATTGATAATATCAAGATCTAGAACCTGCAAAACCGAGGTTTTATATAAAAAATCTAATTTTTCTTTACTTAAATTTTCTAAGACTTCCTGGGTTAAGTATTGAAATAAAAGTTTTAAAGACGGAGTATCGAAGTCAATGATCTTATTAATAGATTGGCCAGTTTTAAGACTTCTACCAATGAGATCGATAGCTATAATCCAGCCCTCTGACCTCTTATAAATCTTATTGATTTCCTCTGTTGATAAATTCAAATCATACTGATTCTGTAAAAACTTATCAATTTCTGATTTTTCAAGACTAAACTCTTGAGAATTTATGATATGAACTTGATTCTTTAATTGCCAGTTTATAAAGTCTGGAAACTTAATTCCAGTTCTTCCAGATAAAATAAGATGAAGATTGGGAGGCATATGTTTTATAAAATAATTTAATAGATTTATGATCTGGTCATTATTTTCCAGAAGATGAATATCATCAACTATATAATAAAATTTCTGATCAATACTTTCCAACATTTCATTTATTAATATCTCCAGGCTGCTTTTTAAATTAAATTGTTGTTCAAGATTATTATCTAAAAAATTTAGTGCTGTCTTACCTGTATCCTGATCAACATAGTTTATTGCAGAAATAAAATTCTGAATAAAAATGCTCGGGTCCCTATCAAATTCATCGACACTATACCAGGCATAATTATCGTCGAGATGATAGGTTCTAAAATAATCGGCAAGCATTGTGCTTTTGCCATAACCTGGACCTGCTTTAATTACCGTTAAAGGAAATAAAGATATTCTATCGAACTCTTTCTTTAGATTATCTTTTATCCAGGTTTCTCTCTGAAGATATGGAGGTATAAATCTTGTTTTTAGAATTGTATTAGACATTATTTCTCACCCTAATAATTATATTCTAGATATAGTCTGTCTTTCCCTCCAATTCCAGGTATAAAATTTAAAATTTTTGAAATTAATAAAATACTTTGATATATTTATGGCCAGGAAATTATCTCCTGGCCAGTTTTTAGATTATTTATTTAAATTTTCTATCTGCATTTTTCCTAACTTTTTCGCTATACATCATTTGATAATAATTTTCTATCATCACTTTTGCATTAAATCTTTTTATAGTTGAAGCTATACTTTCTTTCATCATCTTCTTCCATTTATCTTTATTATCATAATAAGTTGGCAGTACTTCTTCCAATAAAACTTCATAAAGAGCTTCAAGATCATGTTCATCTTGTTTTTCTATATCGTTACCCTCAAAGGCATCTCCAAACTGCCAGCCATTTACACCGTGTTCACAGGCTTCTGGCCACCAACCATCCAGAATGCTTACATTGAGAATACCATTCATTGCAGCTTTCATTCCAGAAGTACCACTAGCTTCTTTAGGGCGACGCGGATTATTTAACCAGACATCAACTCCTCTAGTTAACATTCTGCCTATTTCCATATCATAATCTTCTAAGAAGACTACACTATCAGGAAATTCTTTTGTCATCTCGACTAGCTTTTCAACTAATTCTTTACCTTTATCATCTAATGGATGAGCCTTACCAGAAAAGATTATCTGAATTTCACCTTTTTCAAAATAAGGTTTAATCTTTTCTAAATCTGAAAATATTAGATCTGCTCTTTTATATGGTGCTGCTCTTCTGGCAAAACCTATTAATAACTTATCTTTATCAAGTTCAGTTCCAGTTTTATCAGCAACAAAATCAATTAATTCTGATTTTATATCTTGATGGGTTGACCAGAGATCACCTTTATCTTTGTAAGTATCAATCATTCTTTGGTCGACCCAGGTATTTAAATGAACCCCATTGGTAATAGCTTTAATTGGAGCTCGATCATCAACATCTGCCCACATTTTATTGGCTGTCTCACCATGAAGTTGAGCAACACCATTAGCTATTGAAGATAATCTTAAACCGGCAACTGTCATATTAAATGGCGCTCCACCGATTCTAACCATCTGATCGATTGTTAAGCCATTAAATGCTCCCATATATTCCAGTGTTTTCAGGCTATGTTCTTCATTACCCTGAGGTATTGGAGTATGAGTTGTGAAGACTACTTCTTCTCTGATATCCTCTAATGCTTTTTCAAAAGTTGCTCCCTCTCTTCTTTTTTCTTTAATCAATTCTGTTGCAGCTAAAGCAGCATGGCCTTCATTAAAGTGATAAACATCTATATCAAGACCAAGCTTTCTTATAGCTTTAATACCCCCAATACCAAGAACTATTTCCTGGGCGATTCTCTCTTCACTAAACCAACCATAAAGTTGCCCGGTAATCCAGGTAGCTTCTCCATCATTTTCTGGGTGGTTTGTGTCGAGTAGATAAAGTTCAGCATTATCATAGCAATCAAGTTTGTAAATTTTGCAAATAACCTCTTTATTTTTAATTGATACAGTAACTTCTTTACCTGTGTCTTCAGCTAAATCATAGATATGATCATTGCGAGGATAGGTATCTATAGGTCTGTCATCCTCTCCAATAATCTGATTGGTATATCCCTGACGCCAGAGCAGTCCAATGCCTATTAATGGATAATCATTTTCTCGAGCTGCCTTTAAGACATCCCCTGCTAAAATTCCAAGCCCACCTGCATAAATTGGTAAGTTTTCATCAAGCCCATATTCCATACAGAAATAGGCAACGTTTGTCTCTTCAATCTTTTTACTCATAATTTTACCTCCTATTTTATTCTTGTTTAATAATTAATAGCATTAACGAAATCGTTTGCATAAAAGCTTTTTAAAAAAATCCTTATTAATTTATTCTCTTTTTGTTAATGAATTCCTGCAAAATTATTAAATTATTTCTTTTTAATCTTACATAATATCCCCTGCTGCTAAAATGTAATACTTTGATACTGTGTATAGTTATGCATCTTTATTCAAAGGCTTCATAGTTTGTGAAATATGTTAAGAGATACTACCTGGTAACTGTCGGGTAACCGGCAGGTC
>CAYONR010000084.1:0-6430 GCA_964405365.1 uncultured Halanaerobiaceae bacterium | reverse complement strand
ATTTGAAGAAATTTTTGGGAGTGTAGCTGGCTTTATAGGGCCTGTTAATTTATCAAATGATGTAAAAGTTATTGCTGATAGAAAGATTAAAGAGTTAAGCAATGTGGTAACCGGTGCTAACAAAAAAGATTATCATTATGTTAATGTTGATATAGAAAAAGATATGAATAAAATTGAAGATTACCTGCCTTTAAGAAAAGTTATAGCTGGGGATAAATGCCCGGAATGCCATGAAGAATTAGAGATAAAATCTGGTATTGAGGTTGGTCATATCTTCAAACTAGGAACAAAATATAGTGAAAGCATGAATGCCACTTATTTAGATGATAATGGTAGAGAGCAGCCAATCGTTATGGGAAGTTATGGTATAGGGATTACTAGAACTGTAGCAGCTGCAATTGAGCAGAACCATGATGAAAAAGGCATTGTCTGGCCAGTCCCGATAGCTCCTTACAAAGTTATTATTCTCCCATTAGGAAATAGTGATGATGTAGATGCAGCCGCTGAAAAATTATATAATGATTTAAATGAATCTGGGATAGAAGCTATTCTCGATGATCGAGACGAAAGGGCTGGAGTTAAATTTAATGATGCTGAATTAATTGGTATTCCATTAAGAATTACTATTGGTTCCAGGTCATTAAAAGAAGATAAATTTGAGTTACAGATAAGAAGAAGCAGCGAAGAATCTATGTTAGATAGAAAAGATGCAGTTAACCAGATTGAAGAATTATTATCTAAAATAACCTAACAAGGGGTTATCTGGCCATGAATATATGCGCTCTGATTCCAGCTTACAATGAAGAAAAAACTGTTAGTCATGTTGTATCTGTTACTAAAAACTTACCTGAAATAAAAAGGGTTATTGTTGTTAATGATGGTTCTGAAGATAAAACATCTGATGTTGCCCGAATGTCTGGTGCGGAAGTTATAGATCTAAAAAAAAATTCTGGCAAAGGAGCTGCATTAAAAGCAGGTTTTGATGCTTGTAATGCAGAAATAATAATAATGCTTGATGCAGATCTAATTGGTTTGAATAAGGAGCATATATACTCTCTCTTAAATCCTATTATTAATAATGAATATGATATGACAGTTGGTATATTTAATGAAGGAAGAAATTTAACAGATTTAGCTCAAAAAGTTAGTCCCCACCTTTCAGGTCAAAGAGCTTTAAAAGGCGAGATTTTAAATAAGATTCAGAATCTCGATAATACTGGTTATGGTGTTGAGGTTGCAATAAATAGATATGTAAGAGCAAATGGTCAGATTAAAAAAGTTAGGTTACCTGATTTAACTCATGTAATGAAAGAAGAGAAGCGTGGATTTTGGAAAGGTTTTAAGTCAAGAATTAAAATGTACATGGAAGTTTTAAAAACTATATTTTTGTTTTTTATAGAATAACCGGGATGGAGTGAATAAGATGTTGCCACCAGGGACTATTATATTTAGATTGTTTTTAGCAATGTTGTTAACAGGATTTATTGGTTGGGAAAGAGAAAATCATGATAGACCGGCTGGTTTTAGAACTCATATTTTAGTTGGAGTAGGATCAACTGTGGTCATGATTGTTTCCTTTACAATGGCAATATTATATGAACCTGTTGACCCTGATCCTGGCAGGATTGCAGCACAGGTAGTTAGTGGAATTGGCTTTTTAGGAGCAGGTACAATTATAAGAGAGGGCTTTTCAGTTAAAGGGTTAACTACTGCAGCCAGTCTCTGGGTCGTTGCTGCTATTGGTCTTGCAGTAGGTATTGGTTATTATAGCCTGGCAATTTTTTCAACTATCCTGGTCTTCTTTACTTTATTTTTTCTGGATAGACTGGAATTAAGACATACAAGTTCTAATATTAAGATGTTAGATTGTCGAATAAAAGATACTCCAGGAATTCTTGGACAAATGGCTGAGGTTATTGGAGAAGAAAATATTAATATAAAAGATGTAGTAGTTGAGAGAGATAAGTTAACCAATGAAACTGTTGTTAGGTTCGATTTAAAATTTAGTGAAGAATCTAATATAAATAACTTGAATAAATCTTTATTAAATATTAATGGATTAATAGAGTTTAAATGGTATTAATCTGGAGGTTGAGAAATGTTTAAAGCCTTGAAACTAGAAAAAAGTATTGATTCAATAAAATACATTTTACTTAATGATGCTTCTAATATATGTTATTTAATTGAAGCTAAAAGCGCAAATAAAGACCAAAATATTGAAACTGATAATATCAATGAATATCTTAGTAAGAATTTAGGAAACGAGATAGTTGATTATAAAATATTAAAGGTTGGACCTTTATCTTTAGAAGATGAAATTAAATTTGTTTGGCCAAATGTCGTTTCGAATCTTCCTGATAGCTTAAGTTATATTTCTAGCTGGATGAAAAGAGCTCGTCTTATCTTAGAAGATAATAATCTATATATTAAAGTTGAGAGTCAGATTGCCTGTAAGTCTGCAGGCTGTCAAAAAGCCGTTAATTTTATTACTCATCAACTAAATTCATTAATAGGACTTGATCTTAATGTTGAGACTGTTAATGGGGACTTTGTTAGAAATTATGAAAATAATAAAAGTGATAAAGATGATAATAAATTGACTGCTTATTTAGTGCAAAATAATAATTCTGATGCTAAAAATACTAATAACAATAGTAAAATTCAAAAACAAAGGGCAAGTATTGTCTATGGTAAGAAAATAGCTAAATCAAAAAATGTTTATCCTTTAAATCAATTACCTGAAGATGGTCAAGTTGTTGTTGAGGGGGAAGTTTTTGATATAGATGATAAGGAAACTAGAAATGGAAGACTGATTAAACTTATATCTATTACCGATAATAAGGATTCTGTAAAGACAAAATTATTTTTAAATTCCAATGATGATCTTTATCAGGAGATTTCAAATGGAGATCGGTTAAAAATTTCTGGTGATATTCGTTATGATCGTTATGCCAGAGAAAATGTTATCAATGGTGAAGATATTAACCTTTTACCAACTATAAATAGAGAAGATAAAGCTGAAGAAAAACGGATTGAGCTTCATTTACATACAAAAATGAGTTCAATGGATGCTATTATTGACACTGAGGAGGTTGTTTCTCAGGCTGCTAACTGGGGACATGATGCTATAGCAATTACTGATCATGGTGTAGCCCAGGCATATCCTGATGCTGCTCAGGCTGGTAAAAAGCATGGTATTAAAATAATATATGGCCTAGAGGCTTATTTAGTTAATGACTGTTTAGGATTAGTCCAGAATCCAGGAGATAAATATATATCTGAAGAAGAGTATGTAGTTTTTGATCTGGAGACGACAGGATTAAAGCCTAATCAGGATAGAATTATTGAGATAGGTGCTGTTAAAATTTCTGGCAATAAAATCATTGATACTTATTCAAGCTTAATAAATCCTGGAGTTAAAATCACTCCTAAAATAGCTAGTTTAACAGGGATTAAAAATAAAGATCTAAAGACTGCTCCTGCATTTGCTGAAGTTGCAAATGATTTTAAAGAATTTATTGGCGATTCAGTATTAGTTGCCCACAATATTAGTTTTGATCATGGATTCTTAAAAGAAGAATATAAAAGATTAAATCAGGATTTACCTGATTTTACATTGATCGATACAGTGGAGTTGAGCAGAGCTATTTTACCTGATCTCAAAAGTTATCGCTTAAATAGAGTTGCTAATAAGCTTGGGGTTTCCCTGGACAATCATCATAGAGCTGAAGATGATGCTGCTGCTACTGCTGAGATTTTCATGAATTACTTAAATAAGATTCAAAAGAAAGAGATTGGTAAATTAGCAGGTATTAATAGTTTGTCTGAAGAGATTGAGTGGGAAAAAAAGTTTTCTTATCATACAATTATACTAGCTAAAAATAAAGAAGGATTAAAGGATTTATATAAATTAATATCCAGTTCTCATCTTGATAATTTTTATAAGAAACCAAAAATATTAAAGAGTCAATTGAAAGAAGTTAGAGAAAATTTATTGATTGGCTCTGCCTGTGAAGCTGGAGAATTATATAAAGCAATAATAAATGGCAAAGATGAATCAGAAATAATTCAGATAGCAGAATTCTATGATTATCTTGAAATTCAACCTTTAGATAACAATAAATTTCTTATAGAAAATGGATCGGCTAAGTCTTTTGAGCATTTAGAAGAAATCAATAGAAAAATATATAAGTTAGGAAATAAATTAGATAAAAACGTAGTTGCAACTACTGATGCCCACTTTTTAAATCCTGAAGATGAAATATATCGAAGAATATTACAGGCAGGACAAAAATTTGATGACGCAGATAAACAACCTCCTTTATATTTCAGAACAACAGATGAAATGCTTGCTGAATTCTCTTATTTAGGAGAAGAAATTGCTAGAGAGGTTGTTATTGAAAATCCTAAGAAGATTAATAACTCAATTGAAGAATTAAAACCAATGCCTTCCGGGCTTTTTACACCTAAGATAGAAAATGCTGATGAAGAAATTAGAGAGATGACATATGATAAGGCTAAAAGTTTATATGGCGAAGACTTACCGGAATTAGTTGTTGATCGAATTGAAAAAGAATTAGATTCAATAATCAATAATGGTTTTTCTGTTATTTATTTAATATCTCATAAATTAGTTAAGAAATCTCTGGAAGATGGATTTCTTGTTGGTTCAAGAGGTTCTGTTGGATCTTCATTAGTTGCTTATATGTGTGATATTACTGAAGTTAATCCATTGCCACCTCATTATAGATGTCCTGAATGTCAAAAGAATAAATTTTTCTTAAAAGGAGAAATTGGCGTTGGTGTAGATTTAGATGACAAAGAATGTGAAGAATGTGGTTCAGAATTGATTAAAGACGGTTTTGATACTCCTTTTGAAGTGTTTATGGGCTTTGATGGTAATAAGGTGCCTGATATAGATCTTAATTTCTCTGGAGAATATCAATCAGAAATTCATTTAGAAACAGAAAAGCTATTTGGAAGAGATTACGTTTATCGTGCCGGTACTATCTCAACTATTGCTGATAGAACAGCATATGGGTTTGTTAAAGGTTATTTACAGGACCGGGATCTTTCTAAAAGAAATACTGAGATTAACAGATTGGTTAAAGGTTGTACAGGGGTTAAAAAAACTACAGGACAGCATCCTGGTGGTTTGATGGTTGTACCTAAGGAAATGGATATTCATGATTTCACTCCTATCCAAAGACCAGCTAATGATAAAGAGACAGATGTTAGAACAACTCATTTTGATTATCATGCTATTAGTGGTCGAATCTTAAAGTTAGATTTACTTGGACATGATGACCCTACTTCAATCAGGATGTTACAGGATTTAACTGGTGTTGATCCATTAAATATTTCCCTTGATGATCCTGATACAATGAGTCTTTTTTCAGGTGTTGATGCTTTAGATTTAGATGATAATGCATTAGAATTAGAACTTGGAACACTTGGTATTCCTGAATTTGGAACTTCCTTTGTCAGGCAGATGTTAACTGAAACAAGGCCATCTACTTTTGCAGAACTGGTAAGAATTAGTGGGTTGTCTCATGGAACAGATGTCTGGTTAAATAACGCCCGTGATTTTATTAGAAAAGGCAGTGCAGAATTAAAAGATGTAATTTCAGTTAGAGATGATATTATGAATTATTTAATTCAACAAGGCATGGACCCATCTGATAGTTTTACAATAATGGAACATGTTAGAAAAGGAAAAGGTTTAACAGATGATGAAAATGAAAAGATGGTTGCCGCCGGAGTACCTGATTGGTATATTGAATCATGTCGCAGAATTAAATATATGTTTCCTAAAGCCCATGCTGCCGCTTATGTTATGATGGCCTTTAGAATAGCTTATTTTAAAGTAAATTATCCTGCTGAATTTTATACAACTTATTTCTCAATAAAGGCAGATGATTTTGATACTGAGATAGTCAGCCAGGGATATGATTATATTTTAAACATGATTAATGAGTTAAAAGAAAAAGGGAATGATGCAACAGCTAAAGAAAAAAATCTGATTACAGTACTAGAAATTGTTATTGAAGCAATGGAAAGAGATATTGAATTTTTGCCAGTAGATTTATATAAATCAAACATATCTGATTTTCAATTAGATGGCAATCAATTATTACCTCCGTTAATTAGTGTGAGTGGTTTAGGAACTTCAGCTGCAGAAAGTTTAGTCAATGCGAGAAGTAATGGAGAATTTAGTTCAATTGAAGATTTAAGTAATAGAACTTCACTCTCCAGTAATGTTTTAGAGATCATGAGAGAGTTAGGAGCTTTAGAAGGATTACCTGAAAGAGATCAACTTTCATTATTTATTGATTAGAATATTTTCCAATCATTGTAACCTACTTGCATAATGCTAATTCCTGTGTTAAAATTATTAAGGAATATGCTATTTTATACGTAATGTTGGGAG
>CAYONR010000083.1:0-6466 GCA_964405365.1 uncultured Halanaerobiaceae bacterium | reverse complement strand
ATGTTGCTAAAAGATTTGAGAGTTATGACTGGCAGGTAATCGATAATGTAGATGGTCATAATTTTGATCAATTAAGAGATGCTATTAGAAAAGCAAAGGCAGATCAGGATAGACCAACTCTAATAGTTGCTGATACAAAAATCGCCCATGGTTCTCCAACCAAAGAAGGCAAGGCATCATCCCATGGAGCACCTTTAGGTCCTGATGAGATTAAAGGTTTAAAAGAAAATATCGGATTGCCAGTTGATAAAGATTTCTATATCTCAAGTGAAGTTAAAGAATTTTGGCAGCAGCAGATAGCTGCAAAAGAAGAAGCCTATGATAACTGGGTAGAACTCTATTCAAAATGGAGAGATGAATTCCCTGAACTTGCTAAAAAATGGGACAATGGTTATGAAGGTATTCTGCCAGAAGACTTTGAAAAATTAATAGCAGATTTTGATTTTAATGGCAAAGAGGCTACTAGAAAAGCTAGCGGAAAAGTCTTAAATAAATTATTTTCAGAGATTGATTATTTAGTAGGTGGTTCAGCAGATTTAGCTCCTTCTACTAAAACTTATTTTGAAGAATATGGAGAGGTGCAGAAAGCCAGTTATGATGGCCAGAATCTCCGCTTTGGTGTTCGGGAACATGCCATGGGTTCTATCGCCAATGGTTTGGCTCTTCATGGAGGTTTAAGACCTTTTACAGCTACCTTTCTGGTGTTTTCAGATTATATGCGTCCTGCAATCCGCCTGGCAGCGTTAATGGGGCAGCCAGTGATCTATGTCTTTACCCATGATTCAATCTACCTCGGAGAAGATGGTCCAACTCATCAGCCTGTTGAACAGCTTGAATCTTTAAGGTTGATTCCAAATCTAACTGTTCTAAGACCTGCTGATAGTAGAGAGACCGCTCTTGCCTGGCAGCAGGCCCTTGAAAATAAATCTGGTCCAACAGCGCTTGTCCTTACGAGACAGGGACTGGAGCAGCTTCAAAAATCAAATCCAGAGGGCTATAAAAAAGGTGGTTATCCTGTTGAAGATTCAAATGATCCAGATGTAATTTTGATGGCCAGTGGTAGTGAAGTTTCTTTAGCTGTCAATGTTGCCCACCGGTTAGAACAGGATATGATCTCTTCAAGAGTTATTTCAGTTCCAGATAGAGAGAGCTTTACTGAAACTTTATCAAAGGACAGTTCACTTCTTGAACCAGAAACAGCTCTAAGAGTTGTGCTTGAAGCGGGTGTTGGTCAGGGTTGGTTTAAATTCCTTGGTTCTCAAGATTTACTTTACACTGTTGAAACTTTTGGTAAGAGTGCCCCTGGTGAAGAAGTAGGAAAAGATTTTGGATTTTCTGTTGATAATATTGTTTCAGATATAAAAGATAATCTCGAAGAGTAGCTCTGAAAATAATCAGTCAGGTGGAGATATATGTGCAAAATCAAAAATTAAAAATATCAGTCATAATAGCTCTAACTTTGATAATATTATTTAGTGGCTCAGGAATATTAAAAGCCAGTGCTCAATATCCTGGGTTTACAGATTTTTTAGATGGAGTCTTCCAGCAACAGCTGGAAGATTCTGATATACCAGGGATTATGGCTGTAGCAGTAGATGAAAATGGACTAATTTATAGCAATAGCTTTGGCCATGCTGATCTCACAGAAAATAAAAAATTAGATCCTGCAGAAACTCTCATGCGGGTAGGATCTACTGGTAAAATATTTACCTGGATAGCCTTACTCCAGCAAGCTGAAGCAGGCAATGTCGATTTAGAAGAAGAAATCAATTATTACCTACCAGAAAATATTCAATTTGATTATGGGGAAAACTCTCCAATTAGAGTAATTGATCTTATGACCCATACTCCTGGCTTTGAAGAAATCCAGGTAGGAATTCTTGCTTCATCTATTGATGATCTAGTTAGTTTAGAAGATTATCTTCAAGAGACGAGACCAGCGATTATTAGGGAACCAGGAGAAATTCCAGCTTATTCTAATTATGGCACAACGCTGGCAGCTTATATAGTTGAAAGGGTAAGTGGACTTAGTTATCATGAATACTTAGAGAGAAATATATTTAGACCACTTAGGATGAATAAAAGCAGCTCCAGACAGGATATCTTTACAGAATCAGAATTAGCAGAAAATATCTCCACCGGTTATTTTAAAGATAGTGGTTTTTTGAAAGCAGGAGAATTTGAAGTTTTTCAGGCATATCCAGCTGGAGGCCATACTGTCACCGGTTACAATATGTCTAATATCATGTTAGGCATATTAAATGGCGGTGAATTATTAGGCTGGAGATTTTTAAGTGAAGAATATAATGATAAATTATTTGAAAGAGTTTTCTCAATAGACGAAGAGATTGCAGGCTGGACCCATGGTTTAATGGAATTCAATCTTCAAAACCAGACTATTTACTGGCATGGAGGAGATACTCTTCAGTTTCATACCGGGCTTTTTTTAATTCCTGAAGAGGAGAAAGCAGTCTTTGTTGCCTATAATGGCCCCGGAGGAACAATGGCAAGATTTGATCTTATCAATGCTCTGGATAGACAGTATTATGCTGAAGACGAATTTCAACCTGTTACCAACGGAGAGGAATTAACTAACCAGGATTATCAGGGTGAATATTTAGCGTCAAGGAGAAACTATACAAGTCCTGAAAAATTAATCGCTCGCTTTTCTCAGATTAAAATTTCTACTGCAGATGATCATTTAATAGTTGACGGTTATGAAAAAGATAAATATTATAAACTAGAAGAAGATAGATTTATTAATCAGGCAGGTACTGAAGAAATTAAGTTTTATAGAGATGAGGAAGGTTCTATAGAGTATTTTGCCTATAAAAATAATCCAACAGCTGTCTTTACAAAAGTTTCTTTATTAGAATCAGGGCGTCTTCATTTATTAATTTTAGGGTTATCTATACTGGTATTTTTACTAACACCTATTTCAAATTTGATTTCATTATTTAAAAGCAAAAAAGTTTCAACCTTTGGAGATAGAGATAAAATACCTTCATGGCCTGGAATAATTCTTTCTCTGGTAGGCTTAGTTTATGGTATTGTCCAGGCAAGAATCTTTTTATATTTAATGGATAATCCTTATAGCTGGCCAGATTTTACTGGTTTATTAAGTTTAGTCCCTATTTTAATGGTAATAATACTATTATTAATGGTCTATCAGTTAATAAAATTTGGTCCGCTTGCAAAAAGATTTATATCCCAATTAATATTAGTTCTTGTAGGATCAGCTTTTATCCTACTTTTATATTATTATAATTTTATTGGGTTTTTAGTATTTTAATAATCAAGCTATAAGTCATTGGATCACAAGGAGGGATGATTGAGTTGACAGCCCAGCAGGAACAAGAAGATTATATTTTCGCTTTAGATATAGGCACCAGAACATTGATTGGTGTATTAATGGTAAAAGAAGGAGAAGAGTATGAAGTATTAACTTCTAAGGTTATTTACCATTCGACTAGAGCGATGATGGATGGCCAGATCCATAATATACAGGAAGTAGCCAGTCGCTGCAGTTCATTAATAGCTGATATAGAAGAAGAATCTGGTCTTAAAATCAAGAAAGTTGCACTGGCAGCTGCAGGTAGAGCTTTAGAAACAGTTGAAGTTACAGGAAAGATAGATTTTAATCAGAAGAAAACAATTACATCTGAAGATGTAAATGCTTTAGAGTTTTCTGCTATTCAGCAGGCCCAGGAGAAAGTTGTAGAAAGATCAGATTTAAATAGTAAAGCCGATTACCATTTTGTCGGTTATTCAGTTAGAGAGTTCCGGTTAGATGATATGTTCTTAACTGATCTCTATCAACAAAGAGGAAGTAATATTCAGGCCGATTTAATAGTTACATTTTTACCACAGGTAGTAGTAGATTCATTGTTAGCAGTTATAAACGAATTAGGTCTTGAAGTTTCAGGATTAACATTAGAGCCTATAGCTGCTTCAAAAGTAGTTATTCCAAGAGATATGTATAACTTTAATCTGGCTTTAGTTGATATTGGGGCTGGAACTGCTGATATAGCAGTAACAAAATCTGGTTCTATGATAGGTTATGGAATGGTTCCTGTTGCCGGTGATGAAATCACTGAAAAGATTGCTGAAAATTATTTAATAGATTACCATTCAGCTGAAGAAATAAAATGTAATCTTGATAATTCTGATAAATTTGAAGTAAAAAATGCAATCGGTATGACTACTGAAATTCAAAAGGAAGATGTAAGTGGAGTTATTTCAGGACAGATAGAATCAATGGCAGGTTTGATAGCTGAAGAGATTTTAAAGATAAATAATGAACCACCCAAAGCAGTAATCTGTATTGGAGGCGGTAGTTTAACCCCTGGATTTACAGAAAAATTAGCTGAATTACTTAATTTGCCCTTTGATAGAGTCGGTGTTCGGGATGCAGATGACCTAAGAAAAATAAAAGGTAAGGTTAAAGATATTGCTGGAACCCAGACTATAACACCAATAGGTATTGGGATAGTTGCTGACCAGAATAAAGAAAAGACAATCTTTACAAGAGTATCTGTTAATAGTGAGGATGTTCGTTTATTTTCTTTGCAACAGCCACTAGTAAGAGATGCTTTAATATCAGCAAGTGTCGATCCTAAATCGATTCAGGGAAGACCTGGTAAAGGCATAACCTGTACTGTCAATGGCGAACTCAAAACGATACCTGGTGAATTTGGTTCTCCTGGTTATGTTAAATTAAATGGCGAAGAAGTTGAACTTAGTAAAGAGCTTAAAAATGGAGATGTCATAGAATTCAAGTCTGGCCGTAAAGGAAGTGATGCCAGAGCAAGAATTAGAGATTTATTTTCTGATGATTTATTAGAAAAGAAGACCATTGAATACCAGGGTGAAAAAATATCTATAGAACCAGAAATAAAAGTTGATAGCAGAAAAGTTGAACCTGATTTAAGAGTTGAAGATGGTATGGAAATAGAATTTTTGTCTGTCAACACAGTAGGTCAGGCAGTTAGAAATCTACTTGAATTAGATTATATACCTGAAAATGAATATATTAAAGTTAATATTTCTGGAGAGGATAAATTTTTACCAGGGAGTGAATGGTTTATTACAGATGGCTCAAAACCCTTAGATCTTTCAGAATCACTAAAATCTAATCAGAAACTTGTGATTGAAAGAAAAGGAAAAGTGGAGACAGTTAGAGATCTAGTTAATTATTTAGAATTTGCAAGCAATAAGACAGAAATAGTCTTTAATGGCAATCGTTTAAATTTAAATAATAAAATTGCATCAATCAAGGTTAATGGGAAAGCTGTAAATTATGATCATATTTTAGAAAATGGTGATAAAATAGAGTTTTTCAAGAAAAACTTAACAGTAGATAAGACCCTGGATTTAATAAATTATAGTCTTTCAGAAAAGATGAAAGATAATGCAAAGGTTCTTATCAATGGCGAAGAAGGGAAGTTTGAAGACCGATTAAAATCAGGTGATAGAATAAAACTTAAATTCATAAATTGAGGGGGATTAATAAGATGGCAAAATTAAATGGGATGATAAGCTTTTATGGCACTGATAATTTAAAGGCAGTATCAGAATTTTATCTTCAGATACCTGGAATTGAAATCTTTAAAGACCAGGGTAAATGCTTAATTTTTAAAGTTGATGGTGGAGGCTATCTTGGGTTTTGTAAACATTTAAAGGTAACTGATAGTGAGAAAAGCCCAATCATTACTCTATTAACAGAAGATAAAGCTACTGTCGATAGGATATATGAAAGATTTGATGAGGCTATGATTGAAACAGAAGGAATCCCTGAATTAAATAGAGAATTTGGTATCTATCATTTTTTTCTTAAAGATCCCACTGGGTATACCCTGGAAATTCAAACTTTTATTTAAGTAGTTAGCTTGCAAGAAATCCAACTATAATTCCCAGGATTATACCTGCAAATATTTCGAAAGGGGTATGGCCCACAAGTTCTTTTAGCTCGCTTTTAATATATTCCCGTTCTTCTTCAAGCCTGCTGAGATCTAGATCTTGAATTAATCTGTTGATAACATTGGCCTGTTCACCAACTGCTCTCCTGACACCACCGGCATCGTAAATAATAATTAAAGAAAAGACTGTTACAATGGCAAATAGATCAGAATTAAGCCCATGTTCAATTCCGATCATTGTGGTTAACGATGTAACGAAAGCGGCATGAGAACTTGGCATTCCTCCAGAACCAATAATTCTATAAAACCTGGGAGGGAAGACAGTAAATATTTTTAAAGCCTGGGCTAATACTAAGGCTGTTAAAGCTGCTGTTAAAGGTTGCATATAATATTAATACCTCCGAAATCATAAATTCTTTTTAAAATATTGATAGTAATACTATTTTATAATATAATGAGTAAGGTTGACAAGTATATATTAGTATTTATTTTTATAAAGATAGGTGAAAAGATGAATTCAGCTAAAGATTTTATAAACTCATTGCCGA
>CAYONR010000082.1:0-6789 GCA_964405365.1 uncultured Halanaerobiaceae bacterium | reverse complement strand
ACCTTCTCTTCTTCAACTGGATCCAGCTGATAACCAACTCTTTTTCA
Source organism: uncultured Halanaerobiaceae bacterium (assembly GCA_964405365.1). GTDB lineage: Bacteria > Bacillota > Halanaerobiia > Halanaerobiales > Halarsenatibacteraceae > Halonatronomonas. Next base: position 6,742 of record CAYONR010000082.1, on the reverse strand, counting down.
GTTTCAACTACCAAATAGAGTATTTTGAATTGATAAAAATTCCTGTAATAATAAAATAATAATAGATAGTGTTAAAAAGCTCCGCATATATAAATATATGAGTAGTTTTTTACTAAAAAGGTGATCGGTATGAGAGAAGAAAAACTTAATTATGATTTTATCTTATTCAGGATAAATCTTAAACAGATCCTTCAAAACATAGAAATTAAAAGATTTTTTTCGATTTGCCATTGCTATATTATTATTGAATTCTAACTGAAAAAAATAACCAGGTAATAAAACCTGGTTAGAATTGATACTGGATTGGTACTGGGATAATATTGAACTGAAGCTGGACTGATGTAGGGTTGATGTAGGGTTGGTGTAGGGTTGATAAAATCCAAGACATTTTCCAGACTGCTGTTATTGATAATTGCCATTTATTTTATAATATCAGACCTGGCAGCTATTTTATATAGCAAGGTAGTGCAAAGAATGAAAAATTACCCTAATTATGAAACCTTTTTGATTTAAGGCTGCATTACTCCCGCAAAGGCCAGCCATGCCAGCACGGATTTTGCCACAAGACTTAGGATGATGTATCCTCTTTCTCCATACAGATAGTTCTTCCATTTACCCACTTTTTTATACTGCAAAATCATATTGATAGGGAAAAGGTTAAAAAATACAAAATAGCTTCCTACTATGGCATATACAAACCAGGGCACTTCTGCAGGATTAGAATTCCCAAAGGCATATAATAGGATAACAATCCAGGGCACAATTCCTGCAAAACTTCCGAAGATAAAAGGCTTCCAGTTGGTTTTTTCAGTCTTCTCATTCATCTCTTCCATATCTAACCCGAAGAAATTCATAGAAGCGTTTGCCGCAACAATCAATAGCAATGCTCCAATGTCATATACACCAAATAATAGAGCAATTAGGACAATCATCAGCGAGGAACTAAGGGCGTATTCATACCACCTAAAACGGTTCATTCCCCGGTCTAGATCTCGGTTGTAAATAGGGTTTCCCCATGGGCTCACAATTATAAAATGAGCCGCAGCGGATAGAAATAAAAATAGCGAAACCAGTATACCAAAGGGTACTTCTCCTAATTGATTTGGATCTGTCACCAATCGCATCTGGGTCTGATCAAAGGTTAAAAAATAAGACCAGACAGGAATTCTAAACTCAGCGATACGATCAATAAACAACGCGAACCCTAACATCAAAGCCCCTTGAATTAGATGCAAAAATCCCATAATCAAATTAAATCTTTTTAAAGAAGCATGAGTAATTTTTTTGGACATATAAGCACCTTCCCTCTTTAATTTTCTAGATCCCTCTACAGCTTAATTCAACAAAAAATTAAATATTCCTCTAAAAAATAACATTAAAAACATTTCAAAGTTTGAAAAGTTTCTCTCCCCATAAAAGCATGCGCAACATAAAATCCTGTTCAAAAACAATATTAGGCAAAATGGCTATCTATAAAATTTATCACTAATTAAATAATTGACTATAAATAAAATAATTCCTTCTAATACGTTCAATTTTAATACAAAATAGTGATATTATTATCTAAAAATAAAAACCACCGGAAATTTTCATAATACCGATGGTTACAAGATAATATATTTAACTATTTAATTATTCTGTTTTCCACTTCTATTTCTATTAGATCTTCTCTTATCAGAATTCGCTTCCCTGCCTACTGGACCTCTTTCTGCACCTCTTTCAAATGCTTCTAGATGATTAATAGATCCATCTCTTAAATAAATAAAAACTCTTTCTACATCCTCTGGCAAATCAGTTTCTAGAAATTTTTCATACATTGCTATATTATCAATTTCAGCCTGAATTCCTATTTCAAAAATTTCTTCTAAGCTATCAGGTATTATTACATATTCAGAAGCTACATCTTCAGGTATTTCAAAACCATATTCCTCAAATAGAGGTTTCAATATTTCAATATGTCTTTCCTCTGCCCTTTTAATATTGCTAAAAGGTCTTTCAATATCATATTCTTCCATAATTAATTCATATTCAGCTCTGGCCAAATATTCATCTTCAATCGCATAATTAAGCATATTCTCTAAAGTCATATCTTCAGTTTCCATAGCGCTTTCAGATCCAAAAGCTTGAATCCCTGCAGTAGTAATAGATAATACAGCGATTAAAGTAAAAACAAATAAAACACTAAGCTTGAAATTTTTTCTTCCTAACATACTAACATCTCCTTTATGATTTGATATTTTTATTATAGGGTTGAAATGTAAAGGAATTATGTATATCTTTTTAAATATATCCTAAAGTTTATTTTTTCTTACTTATCATATATAATATTAATTGCTCGTTGTCCAATAAAACCAAAAATAATTAGACATATAAATCTATAAAATAACTGGAGCTGACCGGTATGGATAAAAAAATCAAATCTATAATATCCAGGAAAAAATCAATAGTCTCACTGATGATCAATCTCTACTGTAAAAAGCATCATAATGCCTCAAATCCCCCCTGCAACTCCTGTAATGACCTAATAGTCTACAGCCATCAAAAAATCAAAAATTGCCCTATTATCAAAGCAAATACATCCTGTGCAAATTGCAATATTAAATGCTATAACCAGGCCATGCAGGATAAAATCAAAAAAGTGATGAGATACTCTGGTCCTAGAATGATCTTTTACCATCCAATTGTCACTCTTAAACATCTCTTCTATTCAAAATTAAAAAGCTAAAACCTTGCAGCCAGTAAGAACTGCAAGGCTTTCTATTACTATCGGCTATATTCAATTGCATTAACCGGACAGACTTTCTGACATTCAAAACAGACCAGACATTCTTTGCTCTCTATTTTTCTAGCTTTACTATCTTCAATCTGATAAATTGTATTATTGGGGCAGGCTTTCTCACAGAGTTCACAACCAGTACAGTCATCTTCTGAAATTTCCAGCGAGTATTTTGAAAAACTATTACTAAAACTCAGAACAGTCCCGTGAGGACAAATCCTATGCCAGAAACTCTCTTCGATAAAAAATGATATGATAACTGAACCTGCTACCAAGATCAGAATTATATTTAGCTGATATCCAAATCTCCTGACAGCTATCATTCCTGCCAAAAAGCCAGCTATCAATACAGCTCTAAAAAAATTAAGAATGAATTTCGAATTAACCTGCTTCCGGGATATATTCAATTTATCATAAATCCAACTCTGCCCTCTCAAGAATATCCCCATCGGGCAGGCCCAGCCACAGTAAATCCGATCAAAGACCAGCGAACCAATAATTCCAATTATCCAGAATGCAACCCAGAGCTGTAAATTACCTCTAAATAAAAGAAAGAAAAATAATCCAAGAAAAAGTATCTGACTGATCGTTCTCTTCCAGCTATTGCTCATTTAATCCCTCCCAACCAATGATAAATGAATTATCATTCATAAACACTAAAAATTTTTTACTTATATTCAATATTAAATTTAATAGGTATCTCTGGATTCAAAGAATTACTGACCAGACAATTATCATGCGACCTTAAAATAGCTGCCTCAAGCTCTTCAGTATCCAGCTCAGTCTTAATACTGTAATTTAAGGTTATCTCAGCAAATAAATTCGGCGCCTCAGCCTTAACTGCTTCAGCGGTAATATCAAGTTCTTTCCAGTCAGTTTCAAGTTTCTTCAACTCTGGCTTCAAAAATAATCCGGCACAGACTGCAAGGCTGCCCAGAATCATCTCTGGAGGATTCATCGCTTCAGAATGATCCTTATCACCGCTAATTAAATGTTCGCCATTTGAAAGCCGAGCCTGATAAGTCGGTCCCTCTTTCCAGCTTATTGATGTCTTCAAATTTATCCCTCCTCCTCAACCTGATAAATATTATTATAAAACCTGGAATTGATTTTTACAGTGACAAAACTCACAGTTTGATTATTAATCAACCCTTGATTTTAATATACCAATAATCTCATCGCTCGCCTCGTCTAACATCTCAAGATCATCTTTCTTTATAGATCTCTCAACAACCCCTTGAATGCCACCAAAAATAATTGCTGCAATCAGCGCCGGGTTATCAATATCAAGTTCTCCAGTTTCTTTCCCTTTTTCTAGCAAAGACTCAATAGCATTCGGCAATTTATCCAAATAATTATTTATCGATCCTTCTTTTTTAGGAAACTCCTTTTCTCTAACAAGTATATTGCCCAGAGCTGGATTCTTTTTAATTTCCTCAAAATGCCTGACCAGAAAAAGCTCAACTTTACTTACTACAGAAAGATCTCTACTTTCTTCCAGTTCGTTTAAAAGCTCCAGCCTTTTTTTAAATTCTCTGGCAAAGATCTCCTCAAGCACCTCTTCTTTACTGCTAAAATAATTATAGATAGTACCAACTGCAATCCCTGCCCGGTCAGCTATCCAGCTCATCTTTGTAAAGTAATAGCCTTCTTCTGCCATTACCTCTATTGCCGCATCCAGAATAATTTCTCTTTTGTCACCAGCCATTTAATTTCACCACCAATTATAATTATTAAAATTAATTATACCATATATCGATCCCGGTTAAAATGAATAGGAAATACTTGCTGAGAGTTGATTCCTGTCACTGCTTATCATAGCAGCCTCTTCACCTAATACCTTTCCATCCTGATAAATATATTCTATTTCAAAACTAACAGCATCAGCCAGAGAAAATTCAACTGCCGGTCTAATTAGATATCCATCAGTTGAAAGATTATAGAAACTGGCCAGCCTGGCACTATGGTAATCATAAAAAGGCATTTCAATTGCCTGATGAAGAATATAATTATTATCCTGACTTAGCCTGTCTCTATTATAAATAACCTGGCCAATCAGAACCTGACCGCCTTCGAAATTATAATCTCCTCCTAACACAATACTACCATAATTATCGCCATTATCAGGCATCTTCAGAGCGGCTTCAGCCCAGATACCAAAACCCTGATAGGATGTAGCCATATCTGCACCTAAAACCAGATATTCTCTAAAATAAGCTGCTTCAGGCACAGCTCCCATCTGAGTCTCCTGAAATCTGATAGTCGGAAGCTGCTCATGGCCTCTGATTAAACTAAAGGAAAAATCAAAACCATTAACTCCTCTGGCCGATAATTTTGCTCCAACTTCGACATTTGATAATTCATTTTCAACCTCTTCAACTGGTATAGTCATACCTGTCTCTGGATATGATATTACCTCGCTATCTCCTAATGGACTCTCATGAAAAGGAGCAAGATACCCGGTCAGCCTATAATTATTGTCAATATAATAATCTCCTTTTAATAAAAGTCGAGAATCTTTATCACCAGCAGGTTCATCCAGATTGACCGGATTAATATTATCAGTAGGCTTATAACCGATAGCAGTACCCCAGGTTATAAGCTGTTTGCCTGCTCTAAGATCGAAATTACTCCCGTAATAATCAAAATAAGCATCACGGATTTCAAATTCAGTCTCACCATCTGGCCAGCCAGTCATAAAGCCCAGGTTAAGATTAAAGCCTTCAGAAAAAGTTGAATGCTCTAGATTAAGTTCCAGATCAGATAATACCTGAGCCGACTGATCGCCATCAATATCATAATTACTCCCTAGCTGAAACTCCCCACCTATATTAACCGCTCCAGCAGTAGTACCAGTAAATAATATCAACCCAAATACCAGCAGCAAACTTACTTTTTTTATCATAAATTATTGCCCCCTCTCAAGATTTCTAACAGTAAAGATATTACTATCTATATCTCCGCTATAATCAACAGCATTTGATATCAATTTAGTCATAGTCCCTCGCTCATGATCAGACATCTCCATTCTCTGAGCTGTCCAGCGGTCGTCTATCATATCATGGTCAAATGTCAATAATGTCTTAACATGTTCTCCATCTTCAAAATATTTAATCTCTAAAGGCAACCACCTTTCAGCAGAAACTACAATTTCTAACTTATTATAACTTATATCATCAGTCACCGGTTGGAGTTCTAAATGATAAGCCTCTTCTCCATCATAATCTTTCTCAGCCAATAATTCTGCATCATAATCATTGCTAAATCCAGTTGTACCTAATGCCTCCATATCTTTATAGGTTAAGTCACTGCCCATAAAATCTCCTTCTCTGGCTGATCCTGCAATTCTCCTTGTATTATTCAATTCAGGCAGAAATAGCCACATATCTTCATCTTCTAAAAGAAGTCCTGTTCCGGCAACATCGGCAGGAGCCAGAAATCTTACCAGCATCTGCTCGGAACCTTCTTCCACTTTACTCCAGGTTGCAATCTCTCTACTCCTTTCACTACCTCTAGAAGAAACAAGCACCATCTCTTGTTCCATATACTTGCTATCAGCCCTCATAGTCTCATCTAAATTTTCAAGTATTTCAGAGCCAGAAACTCCCTGGGCAACACCTACAAAACCACCTGTCATCATCAAAATTGCAACAATTAAACCAATAGTTAATTTACTTTTCATTTTTATTACCTCCTTATTTTATCCAGTTGAATTATTATAGCCGGTATTACAAATATTGAACCGGCTGCCGCTGCTAGCATTAAAGTCGTTACCAGAATACCAAAAAACCTGAATGGTGGAAAAGAAGAAAAAATCAAAATTATAAATCCACTAATTACAGCTATCGCATTGCTCATAATTGCAGAACCAATAGTCTCAACTGTTCTAACAACAGCCTCTCTAACCTGTAAACCTTTCTTCCTCTCCTCTAAATACCTTGCATAAACCATAATTGCATAATCAAC
>CAYONR010000081.1:5522-6909 GCA_964405365.1 uncultured Halanaerobiaceae bacterium | reverse complement strand
TTTAATATGGGGTTTATTTAATCTTACTATATTCTGGGTATTACCAGCCTCTATCTGCCATCTTTTCGTCTTCTGAAAGGGTGCTAATATTGATTCCAACCATTGCTTCTCCCAGGTTTTCAGAGACTTCAGCAATAATTTCTGGCTTATCGTAATTGGCTGTAGCTCTGACGATAGCTTTAGCCCTCCTGGCTGGATCTCCAGATTTAAAGATACCAGAGCCGACAAAAACTCCATCACAACCAAGCTGCATCATAAGAGCTGCATCTGCAGGGGTTGCTACACCACCAGCGGCAAAGTTTAATACTGGTAATTTACCGTTTTCAGCGACATATTTGACCAATTCAAATGGAGCCTGCAAATCTTTGGCGGCTGACATTAATTCTTCGCTATCCATGGCAGCTATCTTCCTGATCTGGGCATTTACTGTCCTCATATGCCTGACTGCTTCAACTACATTACCAGTGCCGGCCTCGCCCTTTGTCCTGATCATAGTTGCTCCTTCACCAATTCGCCTTAAAGCTTCGCCTAAATTAGTTGCACCACAGACAAAAGGGGTATTAAATTTATTCTTGTCAATATGATTATCTTCATCGGCCGGGGTCAGCACTTCGCTTTCATCTATATAATCTACTCCTAATGCTTCCAGCACCTGGGCCTCAACAAAATGACCAATTCTAACTTTGGCCATTACTGGAATAGAAACAGCATTAATTATCTCTTTAATCATTGTAGGATCAGAAGCTCTAGAAACTCCTCCCTCTTTACGGATATCAGCCGGGACTCTCTCTAACGCCATTACTGCAACAGCTCCAGCTTCTTCTGCAATGACAGCCTGCTCTGAATTAATAACATCCATAATGACTCCACCATTTAATCCCTCAGTTATATTGCTGGCTCGTTCGTTCCTTTTAATCATAAATAATCTCCTCCTTGAATTATTGATCTTAATGTATCGCTTTAAATCATATAGTTTTAAATTGTACTACGTTTATTATTACAAATTAGTTTTGTATTGTCAATAGCAATACAATAATAATACAATAATTCGTCAGCAAAGTTATAGGCAGAGATTTTAGATTGCATAGTTGTACAAAGAAAAGTAATTTTCAAGATAAGATCCCTCTGAATATATTTTTAAGATTAAATGTATTATAATATAGATAGGAAGTATAAAATTACTGGAGGAGTGATATACAATGAAAAATTTATTTAAAGTTTCAATATCACTGTTATCACTTTTAATAATGTTATTGATGATATTCTCGGCTTCAGCAGATGATATTAACAACTATAGTTATGAAATAGTAAATACTTTTCCTCATTATAGGACTGCCTTCACCCAGGGGCTACATTATGAAGATGGCATAATCTATGAAAGTACAGG
>CAYONR010000081.1:4282-5422 GCA_964405365.1 uncultured Halanaerobiaceae bacterium | reverse complement strand
ATTGATAAAATCAATGAGCTAGAATATATCGATGGCCAGATTTACGCTAATATCTGGCATGAAGATTACATCGTTATAATAGACCCTGCTTCTGGCAAAGTCACAGGAGAAATTGATCTCGAGGGTATTATTAATCCCGATGATTATGACTATCTATTAGATGTTTTAAATGGTATTGCTTATGACCAATACAATGACAGGCTTTTTGTTACTGGTAAGTACTGGCCAAAGATTTTTGAAATCCGCTTAGTTCTTGAATAGAAGATCCTTGAGCTTGCACCCCCTTAATGTATTTTCCCGGCCTGATAATTAATATCTCCATTTTTATTCTCTATAGCAGCCTCAATAGCAATTAGAATCCCCTGTTTAATAGTATCTAGAGCCATACTGGGTTTGCCTGACTTATCAACTACCTGATCTGGCAGAAATGGGATATGGATAAAACCAGTTGGAATCTTTAGGCTATTACGCTGAATATAATCTAAAACTCCAAACATTACATGATTGCAGACAAATGTGCCAGCAGTATTGGAGACCTCTGCAGGAATTCCTCCCTTTTTCATCTTTTTGACCATCGCCTTAACTGGCAGAGTTGCAAAATAAGCTGCTGGACCATCAGGATTTATGGCCTGATCCACTGGCTGGTTGCCGTTATTATCTTCTATCCTGTAATCATCAACATTTATAGCCACTCTCTCCACAGATATGGCAGATCTACCGCCAGCCTGGCCAACATTTATCACTAGTTCTGGTTTTAGTTCAGATATCTTTTCTTCAATCGCCTTTACTGAAGAATATCGGACAGTTGGTATCTCAAGAGACTCGATTCTGTGGCCTAGAATCTCTCTGCCTGCTAACTCTTTAACCACCTCAGTAGCAGGATTAATATCTTCGTCTCCAAATGCATCAAAACCTGTTAGCAAGATATCTCTCATTTTTAATCTCACATCCTAACTTCCGACCCAGGGTAATTTAACCCAGGGTCAAATTTAATAAAGTCAACCCCAGGCATTGCATAATACCTGGGCTGTAAATAATTTATTCTAAAGCAAATCCAAAACATCCTCTTCATTTTCAATATCAAAAATATTATCTTTAACATGCATAAAACCCTCACTCCTCTCCGGGAATTCTTCACTG
>CAYONR010000081.1:2693-4182 GCA_964405365.1 uncultured Halanaerobiaceae bacterium | reverse complement strand
TTATTCTACGTCTTAGGGGAATTTCATTCTTTTTTTGGAAAATCTATGTTATTATATTTTTAACAGCTGTAAAGAACAATTTTTAAAGGGGGATAAAGAATGACTACTGAAAATAGAGCTATTGAGATTAGTGATTTAAAAAAGTCTTACGGATCGATAAAAGCTGTCGATGGGATTTCATTCTATGTTAAAAAAGGCCAGATATTTACTCTTCTCGGCCCAAATGGAGCAGGTAAAACTACTACATTAGAGATTTTAGAGGGTCTAAAAGAGGCAGATAGTGGCCAGATAGAATTCTTTGGAGAAAAGGTAGAAAAAATAGGTCAGAAAGAAAAAGAAAATATCGGCGTCCTCCTGCAGCGCAACAATTATATAGAAAAAATAAAGGTTAAAGAGATGCTTAAAATGTTCAGTTCATTCTATAAAAAGACTCTGCCCATTAATGATATCTTTACGAAAATCGCCTTAGAAGAAAAGCGAGATGAATTTGTTGAGAATCTATCAGGAGGCCAGCAACAGCGGCTTTCTATTGGGCTGGCTTTAATAAATGATCCTAAGATCATCTATCTTGATGAGCCGACAACTGGACTTGATCCCCAGGCTCGCCGGAATCTATGGGAGCTGATTGAAGACTTAAAGTCAGATGGCAAGACTATATTTTTAACGACTCATTATATGGAAGAAGCTGAAAAGCTTTCAGATTACGTATATATAATGGATCAGGGTAAAATTATTGCCGACGGCTCTCCTGAAGAACTAATAAATAAGCTTGGCCAGGAAAATGTTATCGATTTCTCCAGAAACGGTCTGGAAGAGGTGGAGATTAATAAGTTAAAAGATCTTTATCCAGAATTGAAATTTAATGCTGAAAATATTTCGGTATATGTTAAAGATCTGTCATCAGCATTACCATTATTAATTAACTGGGCTGATGATAGTGGCTTAAAATTGGATGATCTAAAGATCAGAAGACCTAACCTGGAAGATGTCTTTATAGAGCTGACTGGAAAGGGGCTGCGTGACTGATGGGAGCTATAAAGAATATTTTTTTGCAGCATATCCGTCGCCAGATACGGAATAAATATGCAATATTTTGGAACCTGATCTTTCCTTTAGTTCTATTAACTATTCTAGGGCTTATTTTTGGCAGCCAGACGCAGCAGGATATCAATTTTAAAATCAGTATAGTGACACCAGCTATAGAGGCCGAAAGTTCTAATCAAGCAGCCAGTTATTCTGAGATTTTAAGTAATGTCTTTAGTGGTATAGAAGATTCTGAGGATAGCAAGTGGTTTCAATTTTATAAATCTGCTGAAGGCCAATCCCCAGAAGAATTTCTAGCAGCTGAAAAGCAAAAATTAGATGCTGGAGAAAGAGATTTAATCTTATCAGTTCCCCAGGGACAGCTGCCTGAGTCTGGGGCAGTTGAAATCTATCGTCGACCAGATAGCCAGATGTCCAATATTGCAGCAGATATCATCAGCAGTAT
>CAYONR010000081.1:0-2593 GCA_964405365.1 uncultured Halanaerobiaceae bacterium | reverse complement strand
TTTGTCATCGTTTTATCACTCTGCCAGGTTTTGATCATATACGGCTGGTCTAGATTCTTCTTTGGCATAAACTTAGATATTTTTAGCCTAAACTTTATACTCTATATGATCTTTGCTCTAATAGTCTCAATCTCACTAGGTTTCCTTGTTTTATCTCTGGTGAAAAGCAAGGAATCGATTGGAGTTGTAACTAATGCAATGATATACCCAATGGCGTTTTTAGGCGGCATTTTCTTTGAAGTATCAGGTATGACAGGTATTTTAGGTTTATTTGTTTCTATCAATCCAATGACTTATCTGGTTAATGGTATGCGTGACACCTTAGGGATTTATCCAAGTCCGACCAGTCAAAGTTTAAATCTGCTTATACCGGCAATCTGGCTGATAGTGGCCGTTACAATTTCAATCCTAAAATTCAACTGGAACCCTGGAGGTGATTCTTAATGTTTAAACAATATTTTAATAATCTAAAAATCTTAAGTTTAAGTTTTCTCCGGGATAAACAGACTATCTTCTTTATTTTAGTCCTTCCACTTATATTCATGTTTATCTTTGGCTCTCTTTATACTGATGCAGGCCAGCAGAGACAGGATAGAATCCTGATATATATGAGTGCTGAAGCAACAATTAGTTCAGAGGAGATAGAGACTGTTATTGAAGGTAATCAGAGTGTAACTTTCCAATATGTTGATACTATGGCAGAGGGAGAAGAATTGTTAAGAAATTATGATGGGGAAATACTAATGGCTGTTGGTGATAATAGCCTGGAATTTAGTTATAATCCGGCCAGAATCCAGGATAACCCAGCATTTGAGCAACAGGCAATGTTAGTCTCCAGAGAATTGGATATTAGAAGATCTAATCTTGAAGAATATCTTCAGCCAACAATAATTGATACCGGGGAAGCTACTGAGAACATTCAGTTCCTTTCATTATTCCCAGGGATAATTGCTTTAGGTATTGCTTCATCAGGGTTATTCGTCATTGTTGAGCTCTTCTTGTACCATAAGGAAAAAGGTGTTTTAAAGAGATTGGCAGCATCGCCATTAAATAGAAATTCATTTACCTTTGCTTTAATCTCCAGTAGAATACCGGCATCTTTTTTGAGCACAATCCTGGTTCTTGTTGCAAGTAGAATAATTTTTAATGTTGGTTTTGATATAAATTGGCTACTCTTTGTACCTTATATTATCATTGGAACAATAATAATGATGGGTTTAGGTGCCTTAATAACTCTAGTTGCCAGTTCCGCTGATAGTGGCTTCCAGGCCGCAAATATTTTGATTACTGTTATGATCTTTTTCTCAGGCATTTATTTCCCAATCGAATTTTTGCCATCATATTTTCAGACAGCAAGCAGGTTTCTGCCATTGACATATCTGGCCCGGGGCTTGCAGCAGATAATGGGCGTAAGTCAGCTAGACCCTGTCAATCTTGCTTTAGAGACTGGCGGTTTATTATTGGTATCCTTAATATTAATAGTTATTGTATCAAAAAAGAGCAGCTGGGTTGCAGATTAAAGTTGCTCTAAGATAAATATTGAAAACCAAACAGAAGGATTAGCGTATTTAGAGGCTGGAGGAATTTAGATGAAAATAAAACTAATTTGCTCAAATAATTTCAAAGTATTATTAAATGAGTTCTTAGAAGCGAGAGATTTTATAATATCTGATGATGCTGAACTGACTCTGGTAGAAAAGGGTAATCCCCTGCCGGAAAATGGAGTTAGTATTGTTTTTAATCCAGATGAAATGGATCAGCTCATCTCTTTATTGAAAAATCTAATTACCGGTGGCAGCAAGTCTAATAAGAAGGAGGCTTCTCTGCCAGATCATCTATTGGGCCAGGTTGGCGATAATTATGAGATTATCAATTATCAGGATATTATTCTTCTTGAGACTGAAACTGGCAATATCTATGCCCGAACTAATAAGGGTAAGGATTATCAGATCAAGGAGAAACTCTATGAGCTAGAAGAATCACTGGCTGGCCAGGGCTTTATCCGGATCAATAAATCTAATATTGTTAATATCCTGCATATCAAAGAGATTGTGCCCTGGTTTAATGGCCGGCTGTTACTTAAGCTGGATAATGGTAAAGAAGTGGAAGTTTCCAGGAGTTATGCCGGTGATTTTAAAGATTTTTTAGGACTGTGAGGAGGTAATAATGGATAAACTTAAAGGATATATTATTAATATAATACCAGCTGGTCTAGTTGGGGTTGCAGTCGCTTTATTTGAATTTATATTTTTAAATAGAGAGAGTGATTTATTAAGATCTAGTATTATCTATTTTGTTTTTGGTGCTGTAATTGGAACGGTTAGTGCTGTTTGCTATTCCTGGGCCCGTTATAAAGGCTTTTCCACCATTAAGTCTTATCTTTTTTCCATGCTAGGTAATGGAGTCTCAGTATTTGCACTCTTGATGGTGCTTCGAACTCATCAGGCTTATGGCTGGAATGCGGTAGTTTCTATTATTTTAATTACTCAGGTACTGGCATTTATAATTTCATATTTTGAAAACCGCTATTATAATGATATCAATCAGAGTTTAGAAGAAAAGAAACAGAATTTTAATAGGAGAGATAAATAAT
>CAYONR010000080.1:2942-6990 GCA_964405365.1 uncultured Halanaerobiaceae bacterium | reverse complement strand
TCCATATTCACTTTGAATAGAATTGGCTAATTTCATTCCTGGTAAAACATTATTTATTTTTATTTTTTTAATCTCTCTATTATCTATCTGCATATAAGCCCCCTTATCCATAATAGAGCCCCTATTAAATAGGGGCTCTATATTAATTAAAATATTTTAATCAAAGCTTAAAATTCTATTTCTATAGCAGTTCTTGCTGTATGCCTGGCAGAAAAACTAGTATCACTATCATGATATGCCAGTATAATAGTATAAGTTTCTCCCTCTTCAACACCTTCTATAAAATCCTCCGAAAATGGAATTGCAAATTCCAGCATCTGTACTCCTTCTTCAGTGATAGTACCTGCATAATTAGCAATAAACTCTTCTTCTGTTTCAGCGTGAGCAGTTGGAGATGTTCCCATATGACTTTCAATTGATAACTCTGGTTCGCCATCTTCAAAAGCAGCAATTATTATTGAAGCATCTCTCATTCTTAAAGTAGGTTCAAAGCCAAAGGCTAACCAGCCTTCACCAGGACTTGTAATCCCTATATAAAGATATTCTTCATCAGCTGCCCAATAAAGGTTCATCCCAATATCAGTTTCTGCAGACCCTCTATACTCCTCAACATCTATTACACCATCAATTTCAAGAACTGTTTCAGCTGCAACCTGACCTGACATAAATACTGTCAAAGCAAGTAAAAAGACTCCGATTACAATAATTTTTGAAATTTTCTTTTCCATAATTATCATCCTCCATTTATCGTTTCTACTATATTAATTCTCTATTAAAATTAAATTTCCTGCATTTACAGTCAAGATTCGAATTTAATAAAGGATAATTAATAAAAATCATGAAGATATTAATAACGGAGGTGATAAAAAATGAGAATTGAAATTCCTAGCTATGGTACATATGAGATTAAGAAGATAGCCTTTGATTTCAATGGAACCCTGGCAACGGGTGGAGAAGTACCTAAAAAAATTATTAAAAAACTAGAAAGATTAGCCATTAATTTTGATGTTTATATTCTAACAGCAGATACCTTTGGAACTGTTAGAGAAATGGTTAATGATCTGGCAGTTGAAGTTGCAATCATTGAAGGAGATGATGGTACCGGTTTTAAGAGGGATTTCATCCAGAAAATTGGTAGTGATGAGACTATTGCTATTGGCAATGGCAATAATGACAGATTAATGGTTGAAGAAGCAGCTATTGGCATCGCTTTAATCGGTAATGAAGGAGCAGCAATCGATACTATCTTAAATAGTAATCTTGTCGTCAGTAATATTTTTGACGTTTTTGAAATGTTATCAGATCCTGAAAGAATAGTAGCATCCTTAAGAAAATAAACTTAATCCCTGAGTTTAAAGTATCACCAGGGGTCATTTTCTATTTAAATTGAGGACAGATCTTAACTAATTCAGGGTTATCAAACACTGCTAGTTTCTCAAAATCTATCTCAGTAAATTATCACAACATCTTTTATTGCTTTAGTAACTGCAAGGCCTTTATAAATGCATAATTAATAAATAAAATCTTTTTTTTAAAGGATTTTTTTCTTATTTAAAGAATATATTATTTAAAGGAGTTGATTTAATGAAAAACAACAACGAATTAACAACTGATTTAAAACTCAAGCAGGGCTTAAATATCATCGGACTTATAATTATGATTACTATCAATGCCCTGGCCAACATTCTACCGATAAATGATATCCCCACTGCAGACATCTCAGAAAAATATGACAATATCTTTACACCGGCAGGCTTTACTTTCTCTATCTGGGGTATTATTTATCTATCTTTAATAATTCTTATAGTCTATTTAACAATCGGGCTGATCAGA
Source organism: uncultured Halanaerobiaceae bacterium (assembly GCA_964405365.1). Taxonomy (GTDB): domain Bacteria; phylum Bacillota; class Halanaerobiia; order Halanaerobiales; family Halarsenatibacteraceae; genus Halonatronomonas. The sequence continues at coordinate 5,157 of CAYONR010000080.1, read as the reverse complement.
AAGAAAAGTCGTTCAATTAATTATATTAAGGATATGGGTTACTTCTTCTTTATATCATCTATATTAAATTCCATCTGGATTTTTCTCTGGCATTATGAATTGCTCGGAGCTTCAATCTTTGTAATGTTAGGCATCCTATTATCATTAATAATTATCTATAGAAAAATAAATCTTAACTCTATCAATTATAGATGGTTAACAGCTCCGTTTAGTATTTATCTTGCCTGGATATCGGTTGCTACAATCGCCAATATTACTGTTTGGCAGACCGCCATTAACTGGGGCCGATTTGGCAGAACAGAATCTTTCTGGTATGTAATTCTTTTAATCGTCATAGTTTTACTGACAACTTTCTTCTTAAAGATATTCAAGGACTATATCTTTACGCTAGTAATTTTATGGTCACTAACCGGCCTCCTGGCAAAACTTGTGGAAGAGATGGCATTGATGAGAATTGCTCCAATCGCAACAATGCTAGCCATGCTTTCAATAATTTTAATTGCAATTAAAGAGACTGGTGGCAAAATCAGTTTCAGATAAACTGTATTTTATTTAACAGAAATAGTTATTATTAAGAGTTACAATCTTCTATAGATACAGATACGGGGTACCCATATATATCAATTATATAATATCTATAGGAGATGATTATTATTTTAAACTCAAAGAATAGTAAAGGTATAACAGTATCGCTAGTTTTAGTCTTTCTATTAACTGGATCCTTATTTACAGGAAATCAGGAAGTTGAAGCCAGGGAATCATTTGGCTTAATTGCAGATTTAATGATGATTGAAGATCAGAGTCTTTACGATTTTGATGAAACAGTCGAAAGATTTAGAGAAGAAATTGACGCTGCTGGTTGGGGAATTCTAAATTATCATGATATGCAGGAAGTAAAGGCAGGCCATGGATTTGAAGTTATGAATGTTAAAGTTTTCGATCTCTGTTCTGCTGAATATTCATATAATATTCTTAGGTTAGATGATGAAAGAATTGTCTCTCCAATGATGCCATGTAGAATTTCTATTTATGAAAAGAACGATGGCAATACCTATATCTCAAGAATGAATTCACCTTTAGTAGCAAGATTTTTCGGTGGCGAAATAAATGAAACCATGCAGATTGCTGCAGCCGAAACTGAAGAAGTTATTGAAAAATTAATAACTGGTGAAAGAATTCCAGGAAGTTCTGCCTTTGAGTTTTTCGGTGGTCTCAACTATACAAGATTTGCCGATTCTGCATTAGATAACTCATTTGGTTTCCATTTAGGTAGCAAAGTAAACCTTACAAGAACTATTGGACTATCTGCAGAATATGAGAGATATAGCCCTTCAACCCATTCATTAAATGGCCTAGTCTTTACTGGCAACTTTGATTTAGTCCAGAGTGATAATGAAACTCCATTAACATTATCAGCTCTGCTTGGTACAGGTTATTATTTTGGCTCAGTCAATAATGCCGATTTCGATAGTGGCTTCGGTGCAAAGATTGGTGCCGAGATCAATATGGAGATCCAGGAGCAACTGAATTTCGTTGGTAATATAAATTATAGAAACCTGGATTTAGATGCAGATGATGGCGAAAGCTATGATCTGTCAGGCTTTGAATTCAAAACCGGACTAACTTATACTTTTTAAGATAATCTAAGATAAATCACAAGAGATCTGAATGGATTTCTAGATACATTAAATCTATTCAGGTCTCTTCTTTATTCCATTATATAAGATCTGAATACCTGAAAACCAGATAAAAATAACAACTACAATAGCTCCAATCGGATCAGATAACCAGGAGTTTTCTCCTAAAAGATTATAAAAAGTTATAGTTAAGCTTATAAGCACAACTATATCCATTAATGTTTTAGCCCGATAAAACTTCCATTGATTGTCCATGATTAAAGAATAAGAAGTTTTATTTAAATTATAATTTTTGTACCAAAAAAAGCCATTAACAAAGAAACCAGCGATACTTATAAAAATTCCAGGCACCAACCAGCCAGGTGGCTCCTGATTGATTAGTTGATTTATTGCCGAATAAAGAATTATAAACCCACTGATTATCATAACTCCGCCCATAATCATACCTGATAAAAACTCTAATTTATCTCCTTCACTACTCCTGCCTGATATTTCTGCCTGACAGGATTTAATATATATAACCCAGGCTAAAAATAAAGCCATAAATTCATTTGTCCTTCTTAAAAATATTGCCAGCA
>CAYONR010000080.1:0-2842 GCA_964405365.1 uncultured Halanaerobiaceae bacterium | reverse complement strand
TGTAGCCACTACTGTTATTAAGAATATTTTAAAGATAAAATATATATCAAGTAGAAAATCTGGCATTATAAGAGTTAAAATAATCAATGAAAAAAAGCCTGAAAACAAAAATGCCAAACTCCCCTGTAAACTTTTTTTCTTAGAAAATATAAAATTATTAAAACGGTTTCTGCCAAAATATTTGCCAATTAAACCGGCAAAGGCATCGCCAACCGCCCAGACGACTGTCCCAAAGATAGCTGCCTCAGGCCGGTCTATTATAGCCATAAATACTACAATTAAGAAAACCTGCATAACAAAAAGATATCTCAGCTGTTTATTAAGTTCCCTATTATCATCAAAGGTAGTATCTCTCCGATCAAAATCTATAAGCTTAAAACTTAAATATTGATTCTCTATCTTAATATAAATAAAAGCTATCAAATAAAAACCGATTAGAAAAGCTAAAATAATATACCAGTTATCAAATAAATAAATTGCTAAAGCCAGTGAGACACCATAGAAAAAGTGATAGCTCTTCCTTATAATTTCTCTGGATAAAGAACTGAATAATTTAAGAAGGATAAGGACTGAAATAAAAGCAAAATAATATATAACAAGTATTAAGATTGCATTTGATTCACTGATTAATATATCCATTTTGATCTCTTCCTTTCAGTTTATTAACTTAATTATACCATTTTAACTAAAGAAAGAGAATAGAACTAATTACTATACTAATCAGAGCCATGCTGCCGGCAACTAAAAAACCAACTATAAATGGACTACCTCCAATTTCTTTAAGCTCAGTCCAGTCAACTCCAAGCCCTATTCCAGAGAGAGCAAGAAGAATCAAGAACCTTGATACTGGAGAAATCACTGAACCTATCCCTGCAGGTATTAAACCAAGAGAATTTATTATTATTAAAGCCAAAAATCCTAATATAAAATTAGGAAATATTTTTTTTATGCTATATTCTTTTTCCCCATCCTGGCTACTATTATCGACAGATACCCTGGTATTATAAAAATAACCGATCAATACTATCACCGGTATCATCAAAACATTTCTGGTAAGTTTAATCATTGTGGCAACCTGACCTGCTGCTTCACTATAAATAAAACCAGTAGCCACCACTTGAGAGGTAGAACTGATTGCAGTTCCAGCCCAGGCACCAAAGATAGTATCTGATAAACTTAAAGCCAAGCCGATTAGCGGATAAATAAATATTGCCAGCACACCAAAAAAGGTTACTATACAGATGCTCATAAAGATATCGTCGTCTTCTGCTTTAATTACAGGTGCTATGGTAATAATGGCAGTATCTCCACAGATAGATAAACCAGCAGCAATCAATAATTTTTGTTTTAAAGTTAAATTATATTTATTGCCTAATATAAATGTAAATATAAAAGCCACTGATATTATCAATATAATTAAACCAAGTCCAGGCAGACCAACTTCAGTAAACTGTTGGAAGCTAATCGTTCCTCCTAATAAGATAATAGCAATTTTAAGCAACCTTTTAAGTCCAAGCTTTATACCCGGGCCAAAGATCTGATGATTAATCCCGATGGTATTATTTAAAATAATACCAATAATAATAGCAATAAAGACTGCTCCTATAAAATCTGGTAAAAAAGTGGCTATAAACTGTGAAAATACAGCTATTATAGTTATTAATATCAAACCTGGAATATATTTTCGAATATCTGCCATCATAACTATCCTTTCGGCAAATTAATTATTTTCTAATCTTAGAACCTGAGTAAGTAAAATGATCCTGAATCATATCAACCTTATCATCTTTTATCTGACCGATTACAGTTCCGCAGTTTCCACAGACAAGTTCATCACCATCAACTTCACCATCATATAACCTGGTTATCCTATCTTTATAGCATCTTAAAACTTTGCCCATGCCGATCTTTTTATACTTCATAATCTTTGTCTTACATCGAGAACATTTAATAGTCAGCATCTAAACCACCTCAAATATCTAGTTAGGCCATCTTTTCAGCAAGATGTAGGGCTCCATAAACAGGCTCTAGTTCAATTTTTCTAATTAACTTAATATCAATTGAAGCTTTATTAATCAATGAGCTTATCTTTTCTCTATAAAAATAATTATTAGTTAAGCCACCTGCCAGAGCAATCCTTCTGCCTTCAACAGGCATTTTCATAGTTAGCCCAATAACTTCAGCCGCTAATTCTTTAGCCCCTTCTTCAACTATTTCTAAAAAGAATTTATCTTTTTTTTCAGCCTGACTAAGAATCGCCGGAGCCAGGCTAGCCAGTTCTTTTCTAGGAATATTTTCATTCTGATAGATAAAACTGATTAATTGATCCTGGTCATGAACATTCTCATTCAAATTTTCGAGCAAAAATTTTAGTTTATCTTCTTTGCCCTGGCGGTCAGCTCTCTTTAGAGCCTGTCCAAGACTTTTTAAACCTAGCCAGCAACCACTTCCTGCATCACCAAGAAGCGGTCCCCAGCCTCCAGATCTATAAAAAAGACTATTATTATCTAAAGCATAAGCAATAGAACCAGTCCCAGCAATTAAAACAATCCCAGGTTTTCCATCCCAGGCTGATAAAAGCGCAGTTTTCCCATCATCTTCAATGATAAGATCATTAAAAACCATCAACTGACTTAATTCATTTCTTAAAGCCAGTTGTTCTTCCTCTCTCCCACAGCCTGCAACTCCAGCCCCAATCTTGATGTCGACCGCTTCACGGTCTTCCCAGAGCAGAACTGGATCGAGAGCCAGTTTACAGGCTTCAGCTATCACCCTTGCAGCACCAGCAGCTCCAAGCTGTTGAAAATTAGCACCGGCCCCATATGCCTCACCGACTATTTTT
>CAYONR010000079.1:0-6999 GCA_964405365.1 uncultured Halanaerobiaceae bacterium | reverse complement strand
TTATAACAAGAATAATCCAGATTGCAATAAAAAACTTGAAGTTATTCTTTAATTTTTCTTCCCTATATTCTTTTATTCCATCTGTGTTCATTAAAGTTGCCCCCAAGAATTAATTAAAAACATGCCGACTTCTATATAAATTAAGGAAAGCTAATATTAATTATATTCAAGACTGAATGCTTAATACCTTTAATTAATCACCATAATTAGAATTTAAAAGTCTTTGTATTAGTATACAATAAACCCTGGTAAAAATACCAGAGTTTATTGTTGCTATAGCTTATTTATTTTTCATTTTGCGATTAAGTTATTTATTACATTCCAGAAAATATTTTTATATCTTACCAGAGATGATGTATACTATCTCTCATATATTTATCATAAATTCTATCGACTTCAGCCATAACTTTATCGGAAAGGCCATCTACTTCTGAGGCTGCGGCATTATCTTCAACCTGCCACGGCTTCTTGCCACCAGGAATAACACAGCTAACTGCATCATTCATCAATATCCATTTAAGTGCGAACTGAGCCATTGTTAAGCCCTCTGGCTTTATTTCTTTTAATTCCTCAACTGCTTTTAATCCATTTTCAAAATCGACACCGGCGAAAGTCTCGCCTTTATCAAAAGCCTGGCCATCCCTATTGAAATTTCGGTGATCATCCTCGGCAAAAGATGCGTCTTTTGTAAACTTTCCAGTTAAAAGTCCACTGGCCAGAGGTACCCGACAGATGATACCTACATTATTTTTTTTCGCCTTTGCAAAGAGTTCATCAGCCGGTTTATGCCTGAACATATTATAAACTATCTGGATAGTAGCTAGATTATCATACTCAAGAGCTTTTAGACCCTGTTCAACTTTTTCTACACTAATACCAAAATTGGCAATCAAGCCATCATCGATCATCTCATTTAAAACTTCAAAGACATTTTCATTATTAAAGACTTCATCTGGCGGACAGTGGAGCTGCAATAAATCTAGCCTGTCGACATTTAAATTTTCAAGACTTCTATTCACAAATTTCCTCAGATTCTTTCTATTATAGCCTTCAGCTTTATGCGGATCAAGTCGCCTCCCGGCTTTAGTGGCTACATAAATATTCTTATCTGTTTCATTCTGCATCTCTCCAATTAACTTCTCGCTATGACCATCACCATAAACATCTGCTGTATCAAAGAAGTTTATGCCATTTTCCAATGCTGTTTTTAAAGCCATTTTGCTCTCTTCATCTTTAACCGGACCCCAGGAACCTCCAATAGCCCAGCCACCATAGGAAACTTCGGAAATCTTAAAACCTGTCTTTCCAAGCATTCTATATTTCATTTTCTACCACTCCCCAAATTTATTTATTCGCTATAAAAACATCTGGCTTGTCTTCGATTTTTATACCTAAATTTCTAATTCTGCATACATTTCAGGAAGATCCCAGCTTGTTAAAATATCCAGTAATTTTTCAGACTTCTTGCCGCTATTAGTAATAAATATGGCCTCTAATTTTTTCCCTTTTTTCTGAGACTCTTCAAATTTATCAATGACATCAACTATTAATGCATCTCTTGAAATAAATTCAAATACACTGCTTTCCTCTTCGTAATCGAGAACATCCTTTACTAGAGCCTGATCAAATATAGTCTTTGCTGCCCCCTCGTCTGCAAGACTTCCAATCCAACGCGATATCGCATTATTGGTTATTAGATCTAAAAATTCATTATCACCATTCACTACAGGAATCTGGGAATATGATTTCTCTTTCATAAATTTAATTACTTTGATAATTGACTCCTCATTACTAACTGTCTCAACTCTGGAATTAAATAAAGGATATACTCTAGGTGGATTAATGATTTTATCTCTGATATTTTTAATTTTATTCAGAGAATATTCATTTGGGATTGCATAATAATCGTTATTATGGACAATTAGATTTCTAATATCTTTTAGATGCATTAATTCATCAGCATACCGACGAACTATTTTATCGCTATCCTGATATTTTCCAATTAACCGAGAAAAACCCAGGGTTGTATTGCTATCTATCTTATTTAGCTGTTCCTCTATATCATTAAAATATTCTATGAATTCATCTATACATTCTTGATTTTCAGGCATATTTTTTCTCCTTTCTATTTATTTAAGAATATCTTATTCTGCCGTATATTTATCATCAATATTGCTACTTTTTTACGGTGAAATATTAAGGCTTATATTATAATTATCGAAATGTCGTTAATCTCCTGCAAATTAAAAACCATTAGCCTGTTCTAATACCTTATCTTTTGAGATTTTTGCTGCTTTTATAGCTGGAAGCATTATATTTTCCCTTACTGAGAGAAATTTTAATAGATGGGAATGCTGAAAGCATAATATATATTAACTGCATTATGCAATAAAAAAGCAGGGGAATAACCCCCTGCTACCCTGCAAAATTACCAGGGTTTATGTTTAATATTTAATTATAGAGATTTATTCTTCATCAATAATGGTTCCATCTGCTTTTACATCTTCATCAGGGGCTACAGTTGCTATTGCATGCTTATAAAGCATCTTATTCTTTTCACCATGTCTGATTACAATAACGAAGTTATCATAGTTAATTATCTCACCTTCTAATAGTCTGCCATCAGTTAGATAAAATTTTGTCCAGATATTCTTCTTTTTTATCGCCTCTAGCATCTTGCTCTGATAATCTAAATTATTTGACATTTGAATTACCCCCTGTTGTGATATTTAACTAACTAATTATTATTTTAAGTCATAAGTTTCTTAATGTTTAATCTGTTGATTTTATTATATCATAAAAATACATTCTTTATTAATTAATTCTGCTTTAATATGTAGTGCAAGTGAATCTCTCCACCTTTCCTCCAACATAAACTCGTTATAAACCCGTTTAGGAGCTCATGCAATATCAAAACTAGCTACTCAGAACTGGATGAATAAATAAAAGTATCTTTAAAAAGGTGAATTCCCATCAAACCAGCCCTGCTCCTGCCAGTAGGCTCTATCTAGATTTCCCTGGTCATAACTTCTTATAAGCTTTCTCATCATTAAAAATATCGCCCTGGTTTTCGGCCTGTAGCTTAGCTTTTCTCTATTTAATGTTGCCTGATGAAATTTTGCTGCTATTTTTGTTAGATCAGCTTCTATTTTATCTTTCTTTTTGGCACTGACTCCAGACCAGTCTGATGCTGCTACATTGGCTCCATAGGAATAGATTCTCTTGAAGCCGAGATAATCAAGACTTAATTTCAAAGTTTTATTTGTCCTTTTTGTGCCAGTTCCTGCTGCAATTGAGAGCACAAACCCGGTTTTACTGAAGAATTGATTATTCGGGCGATGGGGCATCCACAAATAACAGAGATGGTCCAATATGTTTTTCATCGGTCCTGATACATCAAGTACATATACCGGCGATGCCAGGATTATTCCGTCTGCTGCCAGCATCTTATCTATGATAGGTTGGACTTGCTCGCTGTCAGGACAGGTTTTTTCTCTTTCTAAGATACAGTTAAAGCAACCACGGCAGAACTCTGGCAGTTCAACTGGCATGAATATTTCGGTGAATTCCATTTCTCCATGCTGATTTAGTTTTTCTTTAAAAAGCTGTACTAAATTATAAGTGCTTTCTTTTCTATTATTACCGTAGATTACTGTTATTTTCAAACAAACACCCCATTTCCTATAAAATAATATTAATTATATCATTTTTAGATTTAATTTAATAGAGGTGAAATATCTATAGCCAGGGCGGTTGCCCTGGCTGATTGATTGAGTATCTACTTTTGGGTGATCCAGAATCTGCACTCGGCTGAGTTGTTGGCCCAGCCAGTCATTTTAATAACCAGTTTGTTAGTTACCAGTTTAATGGATTATCTTTAATTTTATCATTATACAGTTTTTCATATTTCTTTAATTTAGCTTCATCCATTCTAAGATCTCTGGCAGCTAGATTATGGGTTAACTGTTTGGTATTTCTTACACCTGGGATAACTGTTGAGATTTCAGAATAAGAAAGGATAAAGCTGATGGCTTCATGGACCATGCTAGTATCTTCAGCTTTTATCTCTCTGATATCTTCAACTAACTCTCCCCGTCTTTTAATCTCGGCTTCTGACCATCTTTCTCTGATACCAGTAAAGCTACTGTTGGAATCATATTTTCCTGTTAGCCAGCCAGAATCTAGAGGAACTTTAACAATCAGGCCAACTCCTTTTTTATTTGCTTCAGCAAATGCTTCTCTAGGCTCCTGATGAAAGATATTGAACATGATTTCAATGACTTCAGCATCAGTATTATTTAATAAGGCAAAGATCTCTTTACTGGTATCGACTGAAGCCCCATAAGCCTTTATCTTGCCTTCTGCTTTTAATTCTGCAAGTATATCAAAGTGATCAGTTTTTCCCTCTAAGATTTCGAAGTCAGGATTATGCAATAGAACTGAATCAAGATGATCAGTCTGTAAGCGTTTTAAACTTCCCTCGACTGAATCTCTGATTAAGCTTGAGTCGAAATCGATAACACCTTCAGGGGAATGGCCAAATTTACTATTGATAACGACATCTTTTCTCTTATTTTTTAATGCTTTCCCTAAGTTTTCTTCACTTTTACCACCGGCATAATTAGGAGCTGTATCAAAAAAATTACAGCCTAATTCAATTGCCTTCTGAACCAGTTTGACTGCATCCTGGCCAGTAGATCCATCTTCTCTGGTATTACCGAGCTGCCAGGCGCCAAATCCTACTTCAGAAACTTCTATTCCTGTCTTTCCTAGTTTTCTCAACATGCCTTTATGCCCCCTTAAGTTTTTAATATTTTATCTATTTCAGTTAATTCATCTCTGCTAAACTGTAAATTATCAACTATTTGCACATTCTCTTTAATCTGGCCCGGCTTGCTAGCTCCAACCAGAACTGAAGTTATCTCTTCTCTCCTTAAGACCCAGGCTAAAGCCATCTGGGCCAGTGTCTGGCCTCTTGATTCTGCTATACTATTCAGACTTCTGATTTTATTTAATTTTTCTTCGGTAAGATCAGAATCATTTAGAAACTGACTGGAGCTGGCTGCCCTGGAATCGGCAGGAACTCCATCTAAATATTTGTCTGTTAACATCCCCTGGGCCAGTGGAGAGAAGACGATTGTACCAAGATTGCTATCTTTAATTACTTTTAGTAATTTATCTTCGATTTTGCGATTAAAGATAGAATAGGTTGGCTGATGGATAATAAATGGCGTACCTAAATCATCCAGTATTTTGTAAGCCTTCTCAGTCTCTTCTGGACCATAATTGGAAATTCCAACATATAGAGCTTTACCCTGTTTAACAATTGTATCCAGAGCCAGCATTGATTCTTCTACTGGAGTCTCCTCATCCGGTCTATGGTGATAGAAGATATCGACATAATCTAATCCAAGTCTACTAAGGCTCTGGTCCAGGCTGGAGATAAGATATTTCCTTGAGCCTCCATCTCCATAAGGGCCTGGCCACATGCCATATCCAGCTTTAGTTGAAATGATTAATTCGTCTCTATAACCATCTAAATCCTCTTTTAAGATTCTGCCTAAAGTCTCTTCGGCAGATCCAGGCGGTGGCCCATAATTATTGCCCAGATCAAAATGGGTAATCCCGGCATTAAAGGCTGTCTGGATTAATTTACGGCTATTTGCAAAAGTATCTACATGGCCGAAATTATGCCAGAGCCCTAAAGAGACTGCTGGCAGCTTTAGGCCACTTTTGCCAACTCTATTATATTTCATCTTATCGTATCTATTTTCATCTGGAATATAAGTCATATCTCACACGTTCCTCTCTATCAAAAGTTAATATTTAATTAATTTTTTCAATACTTACATTATCAATATAAACTGAAGTTGTTTTTCCATCATCAGTTGCACCTAATAAAAATATTAACTTTGGAATATCATCTGCATCTAAAGTAACATCATAATTATACTCCTGCATATCAGTGCTTAATTCTGCAGTTTCTTCACCATAGACAGTCCAACCTCCACCATCTTCCTGAACCATTGCAATTATATCTCGTGGCTCATCAGCTCTTGCTTCAAAAGACACCTTATAATCTCCTGGAGTTAATTTTATATACTGCGCAAATTGAACTGCCCAGGTCTCGTTTCCAAGACTTGTAATATCTATTTTAAATTCTCCATCTTCTACACCAAAATCATCAACTGCTCCACCTTCACCGGCCCAGACATACCAATTATCAGGGGAACCATCCATATCATCAACTATTGCTGAACTAAAATCGCCATTAACAACTTCATTTTCAGTGTAAGTTGTTTCTTCTTCTAATCCTCTTTTTACTTCATTGTTATCTGTTCTTTCTACTACATGGAAGAGCTCATCATTTACATACCAGCGCATTTCATCTTCTTCCCACTCAAAAGCAAAGACATGGAATTGATCTCTAAAATTACCTTCTTCTAAGCTATAAGAGCCGCTGATACCGCTACCACCTGCGTGATTGGGACCATGAATAGTTCCGTGTACCTGATCAATATTCTGACCTAAATATTCCATCAGATCAATTTCTCCAGAGCCAGGCCATGGATTATCTTCAATATCTGCTCCTAGCATCCATAAAGCAGGCCAGATACCCTGTCCTTCAGGCATTTTAGCGCTAATTTCTACTCTTCCATATTTCATATGAACTTTATCTTTAGTTACCATTCTTGTGGAAGTATAATCATAACTTCCATATTCATCACTAATTTCTTCTTCTCTTGCTTCAATAACTAATTTGTCGTCTTCAATCCAGGCATTATCACCTTCTGTATAATACTGGAGTTCATTATTACCCCAGCCAGGGATTCCCTGGGCATGACCATGACCAACCTCATAAGTCCAATAATTACTATCTATATCATTACCATCAAATTCATCTTTCCATTCAAGCTCTCCATCTTCATCAAAAACTCGAATATAATCTACTTCCATCTGTTGAGGAAATTCTGTTGTTTCATCTGGATACCCAGGCCA
>CAYONR010000078.1:0-7008 GCA_964405365.1 uncultured Halanaerobiaceae bacterium | reverse complement strand
ATATCATCATTATAACCCTGGCCAGTTGAAGTATAGGTTCCGTCTTCATAATCAGGCCTCTCAACACCTAGTGCATCTTCAATAGCCTGCAAGAAACCGCTACTTGAATGAGTAGCACCAGTAACATGATCTACAGAAGTTGTTTGCCTATCAATTACCAACTCTCGCAGTTCTTCAAAAGCTGGTTCAGATATGTCAGGAGTATCAGAATGATCTATTACTCTAACATCAGCAATCTCTCCATCAACAATTTCAACTTCAATTTCTATTTGATCATTGTATCCATCACCAATTCCTGTATAAGTTCCATCATCAACAGGTATCGCAAATTCATCTTGAATGCTTAATACAGCATCTCCTATTGCTGCCAGGAATCCACGACTGGTCATCGTAGCTCCAGAAACAATATCAACATCTGTATTCTGTTCATTAAGAACTCTCTCTTTTAACATTTCAAAAGCAGGATCTGCTAAATAAGTTGTCTCTTCATGTTCTACTAAATTAATATCAACTAATTCGTTATTTTCAACTGTTATTTCTACAACAATCTCTCCAATCATACCCTCTGCTCTGCCTGTATAAACACCATCAGGAATATCGAAGCCAGTTTCATAAACTTCAACTTTGTCACCGGCAAGAGCATCATCTACAGCTGAAAGCATACCTCTACTACTCATAGTCGAACCAGAAATAACATCAACATCAGTACTTTGAGCTCTGACAATTCTATTTTCTAGCCTTTCAAAAGCACTTCTAGCAACATGTGGTGTATCTCTATGCTTTAAAATATTAACTTCATGGAGGAAACCTTCTTCAATCTTGACTTGAGCTTCTACTTCACCCCACATACCATTGCCAGTACCATAATACCAACCATTAGGTATATCAAAGTGATCATACTCTGGGCCCTGGATTTGTCTTTCAACAAGTTCTAGAGCACTTTCAACAGTTTGAGCTACTGCAACCGATGATAAAGTAGCATTTGTAATTACATCTAAATCAAAGTTTACTCCCATTGTTGGGGTTAAATCAGAATGTCTTAAACCCTCAAACTGCTGTAAAAATCCTGGTTGAGCAACCTGGGCTCCAAGAGTAGCGCTTTCATTATGTTCAATAATCCTACTTCCAATTACCTCGCCTTCAGGGTTAATAGCCACCATATTTTCAATCTGTCCACTATAACCAATTCTGCTTACATATGCTAAAAACCCAATTCTCTCTCTATCTTTAATCACTTCTGCAAGAAGTCTGTCTTTATTTAAATCTTCTAGCATATTAAATTTATCAGCTCTAGGGAAGAAATCATCCATACGTTCATTAAATACACGATGGTGCTGTTCTAAGTACTCTGTATCTGTTACAAATATACCTGCATAAGCAATTACAGCAAATATTATTGATGCAATAACAACTACACCAACCTGCATTACTTTTTTCTTCTTTTTATAAACCTGTCCAAAGATATAGCCTTCTAATAGAGTATCAAATAAATGAGAAAAACCATTCATTAATAATATTGCAAAGGTAACTCCCTCGGGATAAGCAGTAAATACTCTAATAATAACCGTTAAAAATCCACAACCTATACCATAAGCAACTCTTCCAGCTTTAGTAGATGGTGAACTGACCATATCTGTTGCTATAAAAAACGCACCAAAAATAATTGATCCTGCTAAGATAGTAAATAATGGGTCAACACCCAATACTAAAGCAGTTACTGCTGAAGCAGCAACATATGGTATTGAAATCCTTAAATCTAAATAACCTCTTTTATATAAATAAAATGCACCTATCAATAATGCTAAAGCAGATGTTTCTCCAATGCTTCCAGGAATATTACCTATAAAGAGGTTTAAATAATCTGAAGAAGTTGTTGCTGCTGCTAAAGGAGTCGAAGTTGTTACTCCATCAAATGGCGCAACCCAGTGGGTCATATATACAGGCCATGAAATAGCCAGGATAGCTCTACCAACCAAAGCAGGATTAAAGATATTATTTCCTAATCCCCCAAACAATTGTTTGCCAATTATTATTGATAAAGCACCACCTAAAATAGGTATCCACCACGGGGATGCCGGCGGTAATGATAAGCCTAAAATAACACCTGTTACGACTGCACTACCATCACCAATTAATCTTTTGCCTCCAGATAATTTTTTATGAAAAGGTATCTCAACAACAACACAGGTTAGAGCTGCTGCTCCTATTAAATATAATGAATATGTTCCGAAAAAATAAACTGATGCAATCATTGCTGGAACTAAAGCAATTACAACATTCCACATAGTCTTTTCTATTGTATCTAACTGTTTTATATGTGGTCCAGAATAATCAAATGAATTTGACAAAACCTTTCACCTCCGAAATATTAGTTAGATTTAGCTTTCCCTTTCTGTATCCAGCGCAACAATGGCCTTTTTGCAGGACAAACAAAAGCACATGCACCGCATTCAATACAATCATTTAATCCAGCTATTTCTGCTTCCTGATACATTTCATTATTAACAAATGCTGTAATCCGATTTGGAGGCAAATACATTGGACAGACATCCACACATTTACCGCATCTAATACAGACTCTTTTTTCAGCATCACTATATTCATCAGGAGATAAAACAACTAAACCAGAAGTTCCTTTAGCAATAGGCACATCAAAAGTTGTTATTTGCTTACCTGTCATTGGTCCGCCCATAACAGTATGATAATCTGCAGTAGTAATACCACCACAATATTCAATAATTTCACTTACTGGAGTCCCAAAAGGGACAAGTAAGTTTTTCTGTTCTTTTAAACCTTTACCGCTGGCAGTTAAAACCCTATCTATAAGAGTATGCCCTTGATAATAAGCTTCAGCAATTTTTATAACTGTTTGGATATTATTTACAACGATACCGACATCCATCGGCAGACCTCTTCTAGGAACTTCACGATCTAATACTGCCTTAATTAAATGTTTTTCAGCACCATGAGGATATCTAGTATCTAAAGGTACTCCTTCTAAGTTATCCCAGTTTTTAGCCTCTTCTTTTATTGCCTGAACTGCTTCAGGCTTATTAATCTCACTGGCAACGATACCTCTCTCCGCACCAACTGCCTCACAGATCAAATTTAAGCCCTGATATAATATATGTGTCTTTTCTCTCATCAAACGATCATCCACAGTTAAGTAAGGCTCACATTCTGCACCATTTAAAATAATTGTATCAATTGGCTTATCAGGTGGAGGATCAAGTTTTACATGAGTTGGAAAACAGGCACCACCAAGCCCGACTACACCTGCCCTTTTAACAATTTCCACTAAATTATCTTGTTGAATTTCAGAAGGATCATAATCTCTTTCCAGCAATAGTTCTTCATTATCCTGGCCTGTATTCTCAATTAACATACAATCAAGTTGAGATCCATCCGGTCCAGGTCTTTGAACAATACCTTTGTAAATCCCTGAAATAGTGGCATGGATATTAGCTGAAAGTGCTTCTTTGTTTTCAGCAATAAGCTCACCTCTCTGAACTTCCTGCCCCTCTTCAACTATTGGTTTACAGGGGGCTCCAATATGCATCTGAACTGGAATCGTTACTGAATCTGGAAAATCAATTCTTTCAATTGGAAGATCAGTAGTAAGATGTTTTTCTTCAGGAAGATGAATACCACCGATCGGGAACTTTTTTAAATCTTTCACATTTACACCTCCAAAAAATATCAAATCCTAATACTACTTTAAGCAAGCACTTTAAAATTTTGTTGTTATTTTTGTAACACAACCGCTCAAAAATAACCAAATTATATATAAAATAAAAAATTACACTCACGACAATTTTAACAGATATAAAAATTCATGTCAAGATTTTCTCCCATTAATTAGCCTTTTCAAAAATCTTTTTGGTAATCTAACTTTACCGATTAAATTTTTATGTCCTTTCCCTGGTCCATGGTTATCTGAACCACCTGTGATATATAAATCTTTTTCAAGACATATTTTTAAAAATTCTTCCTTTTCATTATGAGAATGGGCCGGATAAAAAACTTCTACACCTTCAAAATCAAAATTTAAAAGATCTTGAAAACCAAATCCATCATAATCTATTCTGCCAGGATGTGCCAGCACAGGAATGCCGCCCGATTCTTTAATAACTTCAATAGCCCCTTCTGGAGTAATATAATCTCTTTTAACATAAGCAGGGGCTTTAGACCCTATATATTTTTCAAAGGCTTCATTATTATTTCTAACAATCTTTTTTTTATTTAATAAAGCAGCAATGTGAGATCTCGTAATAATTTCCCCATCTACTAACTCATTTAATTCTTCCATATTTAAATTCACATCTAAAATATCATTCAGCTTTTCCAACATCTTTTCAGACCGTTTTTTTCTGCTAGTCTTTATATTCTCTAATAAATCCAATAACTTCGATGACTTATGATAAATAAAATAGCCGAGAACATGAATCTCAGTTTCAAGATAATCTGAATTAATTTCAATCCCAGGGATCACTTCAATTTTAGTATTTTGAGATACAGATAAAGCTTCATCTAAAGCATCTACAGAATCATGATCTGTTATCGAGATATAATCAAGACCTCTTTTATAAGCGAATTCTATAGTCTTTGCAGCACTAATATTACCATCAGATGCCGTTGTATGAAGATGTAAGTCAGCTACCATTTAAAAAACCCCTTAAGCGTCATTTATTCTAATTGGAAAAATATTATTCTCTTTATGATCATATATAGCTCCAGCAAGTTGAACAGCTCCTGTTCCAACTTCAAACTTAGTATGGAGCCCTGTTAAATGTTTCTTAACAATAGGTTCTGATTTCATTCCAAGAACTGAATCAACAGCTCCAGTTAAACCTAAATCAGACATAAATGCTGTACCCTCAGGTAATATTTTGGCGTCATTAGTCTGAACATGGGTATGAGTACCATATACACAATCAACTTTACCATCAAGATAATAACCCATTGCCCCTTTTTCTCCAGTCGCTTCAGCATGAAAATCAACAATTATAATATCAGACTCTCTTTTTAAAGTATCTAATTGATCTCTAATTACTCTAAATGGAGAGTCATGGGGCCCAATATAAATCTGACCAATTAAATTAACTACAGTTATTCTTCTACCATTTTTTAAGAAACTGCTATAACCTCTTCCTGGTACCCCAGGAGCAAAATTTAAAGGTCTAACAATCTTAGGTTCCTGATCAATAAATTTAAATATCCCTTTATTCTTCCAGGTATGATTCCCCATAGTTAATATATCAATTCCATAATCAAATAACTCTTTTGAAACCTTTTTGTTTAATCCAAATCCACCAGCAGCATTCTCGGCATTGGCAACAACTAAATCTATATTATGTTCTTTAACTACTCCAGGCATCAATTCCCTAATAGCTCTTCTGCCAGCTCTTCCAACAATATCTCCAATAAATAAAAACTTCATTTTTCATCTCCTCATTAATAGAAAAAGGGGCTCACAGGGAGCCCCAGTTGAGTTTAATTTTTGCATTTATTATTTTGCGTATTCAACGTTACGACTCTCTCTAATAACAACAACTTTAATCTGTCCAGGATAATCTAAATTATCCTCAATTTTCTTAGAAAGATCTCTACTTATCTTGCTGGCCTGAGAATCATTAATCTTATCTGATTCAACAATAACTCTTATCTCACGGCCTGCCTGGATTGCATAGGCATTATTAACTCCATCGAATGATTTACCAATATCTTCAAGCTCTTCTAAACGCTTAATATATGACTCTAAAGTCTCTTTTCTAGCACCAGGACGGGCTGCTGAAATTGCATCAGCCGCTGCTACTAAAACAGCTTCCACTGTTTGAAACTCAACATCTCCGTGATGGGCTTCAATACCATGAAGTACCTTTTCACTCTCACCATATTTCCTGGCCAGATCTACACCAATATCAATATGAGGTCCTTCAACTTCATGATCAATTGCCTTACCTAAATCATGTAATAATCCGGCTCTCTTGGCAACATTAACGTCAGCACCTAATTCAGCGGCCATAATGGCAGATAAATGAGCTACTTCTTTTGAATGCTGTAAAACATTTTGGCCATAACTGGTTCTAAACTTTAATCTGCCTAAATATTTTACAACCTCTTTATGAAGTCCATGAACACCGGTATCAAATGTTAGTTCCTCTCCAATTTCACGAATATGATTTTCTAACTCTTCTTCGGCCTTTTCAACCATTTCTTCAATTCTGGCCGGATGAATTCTTCCATCTTCAATTAATTTCTCTAAAGCTATTCTGGCAACTTCTCTCCTCATAGGATCAAAACCAGAAATAACAACAGCTTCCGGAGTATCATCAATTATTAAATCAATACCAGTTAAACTTTCTATAGTTCTAATATTACGACCTTCTCGACCAATAATTCTACCTTTCATCTCATCGTTTGGAAGATTTACAACTGATACAGTAGTTTCTGCCACATGATCAGCGGCGTATCTTTGAATCGCAGTCGAAATAATCTCTCTTGCTTTTTTATCAGATTCTTCTCTTAACTCAGCCTCTTTTTCTTTTATCTTACGGGAAAACTCCAGTTCTAACTCCTCTTCCATCTGCTGAAGAAGGTATTCTCTGGCTTCCGGCTGATTCATCCCAGCAATCTTTTCCAATTTATCTGTCTGTTTTTCAATCTTTTCATCAAGCTCTTCTTCTTTTTCTTCGAGTCTGGCTTCCTGTTTCTTTAATTCAGACTCTTTTGTTTCAAGATTTTCAGACTTTTTATCTAAATTCTCTTCACGGTTCATTAAACGATTTTCTAATTTCTGAAGTTCAGATCTTCTTTCTTTATTTTCTTTATCAGCTTCTTCTTTTAACTTATGAGCTTCTTCTTTAGCTTCTAAAATCATTTCTTTCTTTACTGATTCAGCTTCTCTTTTTGCGTCTTCTTTAATCTTTTCTGCTTCTTTTTCAGCTGATTGGATTCTTGCTTCAGCAATATATTTTCTAACCAAATAGCCAGCAATAAGGCCAGCTA
>CAYONR010000077.1:0-7072 GCA_964405365.1 uncultured Halanaerobiaceae bacterium | reverse complement strand
TTTGGTGACGGTCTCAGAGATGCACTTGATCCAAAAACACTTGAGCATAACTAATAAGAGGAGAATTAAATAAATATTCCATAATATTTTAAGCCCCAGACTTTATTATTAAAGCCTGGGGCTAATTTATATTATTGTACTATTTGAATATTATTACACCCTTTCGATCTGGCTAACTTAGCCAGATTGTTCATCTCTTCTGCTGAAGGTTCCAGGATATCATCGCCATTTTTAACGCCATGATCCCGATAAGCAATCAATTTATACTTTATTTCTGGATCTATTCCAACAATAAAATCTGCTATCTCAACAACATTTTTCTCATAATCAATTAAGTTTTTTGCAATTACGGTTCTTATTTCATGTAACAATCCCGCGTCATTTAAAAATAAAATATTTTCTTTAATAATCTCCAGTTTATCAGACCCCGTTGCTTCGACAAGGTCTCCATTATTACAAGCCTTGAAATCTATCATGACTCCATCAGTCAACTCTAGCAACTCTTTTTGATTAACTAATGTTATTGTTCCATTGGTATCAATAAAATTAGTTAATCCTAGTTCCTTTGTCTTAAAAAATAATTCTTTTAAAAATTTTATCTGGAGTAATGGCTCTCCTCCTGAGACTGTAATCCCTGATATATAAGAGAAGTTCTGCTTTATCTTTTCAATTAATTCATTAACAGTTAATAAATATATTGATTCTGGAATGGGCTTCCCATCACAATACATTTCAATAGTCTCTGGGTTATGACAGTAACTGCAATTTAAGTTACAGCCCTGAAAAAATATTGCTGTCCTATTACCAGGGCCGTCGATTGGACTAAAATCTATCCACCTATTAATCACTGCTTTTTGCATTCTTTATCTAACTTTCCTGTTTTCAGCAGGAGAACTTTCCAGTGTATCTCTTCCCAGAATTACAGTATCTTTATGGACCGTTTCACCCTGATTCAATTTCTCTATTTCAGATCTCTTAACCAGATAACCAGTAATTCTAACTAAGTCACTTTCTGAATTATAAAAAGAAAATAATCTAAGTCCCTTCTCAAAAGCACCTTCAAAAATATTTAAAATAGCCTCTGGATTTCTCTTGTAGGTTTTGTCAAAAGTAAAAATATCGCTTACTCCAGCAGGAAAATATTCATGAATTGGCGAAATAAAATTAAGGTGCTCAGCAATTGAAGGTTCTTCACCATAAGGAATCCGACAACCTGGTGAAGTATCAACATCTTCTCCGATCCCTGATTGAGCATGAAGCATATAATGACCATCATTAAACTGAGAATGTTCATTTACATGCTCATTAAGTTCATTCTGAATTATTTCTAAAATATTTTTAGCCATCTTCTGAGACTCCCCGGTCTTGCCATAAGAGCCTGATTCACTATCACCATCCAAAAATAGATTAACTGCCTGAGCCATGCCATAAATACCGAACATTGCAGTATACTTCTCTTTATTCAATAATCCTTCTTTTACTAAAAAATTATTCTGAAAAAATGGGCTTTCTTCACAGAGGAATGCTATTCTTTTATCCATAATCGATAACATGGTCTTACTAACATCTCTTACTACATCAGCTAAAAACCTTTCTTCTTCCAGTGCCTTTTCTGCAACAGCCTTTAAATTCATTCTCACTAAAGTATGACTGCCGCCACCAATTGGCAAGGCATTGTAACAGCTTACTATTGCATAATCATCACCAAAGATTTCTTCATATGCTCTATGGTTAGCAAAGTAAGGCTTTGAGACTTCAAGACCGGTTTCAATTGCCTGAATTGCAAAATCCTCATCTGTTACATCTGCATCATATTTAAGAGTTAAATTTGGTACAGAATTAGCAAGTTCTTTCTCTGCTTCTAAAATAAGTTCGCCTGCTCTAGTCTTTTCTGGCCCAATATCAGCATGAACGAAGCTGTCTGGCAAAGTTCTATCAATTGCTGTCAGGAATAGTTTGATCGTCGACTTTGGATCAGAGCTCGAATCAATAAATGGTTCCAATAATTTATCAAGCTCTCCAATATAGACAGGCATTCCAGTAACAGATGGAGTATTCTGATATAAGATAATTAAGTTGTTTGTTGCCTCTTCAAGGCTCTCAGGACTGGAAAGTCTTAAAAAATCACTTCCTTCTTTCATGAACTTATTAAAATCAACAAGATTATACCTGGGCCGAAAAGGCGCCTGGCCCTCAGCAAGATCACAGATTAAATCAGAATCTAAATATTCTTTTTCTTTATCAGTTAAACCAGGAATTTCAAGTTGATTTTCTGCCTGCCTGGCCAGAGCAATTATTTTTTGCTGTTGAGTAAG
Source organism: uncultured Halanaerobiaceae bacterium (assembly GCA_964405365.1). Taxonomy (GTDB): domain Bacteria; phylum Bacillota; class Halanaerobiia; order Halanaerobiales; family Halarsenatibacteraceae; genus Halonatronomonas. The sequence goes on along the minus strand of CAYONR010000077.1, from coordinate 4,757 downwards.
TGTTCCGTCTTTAATTATATTCAATACTTCTTCCATTATAACCAACTCCTTATTTATTCGGACGACATAATCTATTTCTTTCTAAAGCTGCTGCAACCCTATCACCTGGAAGACCTCTAGCTTTATGGCCATCTCTACCTCTAACAGTTGCAGCCATAAATAATGAATTCAAAACTGCTTCTTCAGTACTTTCAACAACTGCTTGAAATAACTCTTTCATTAAACTGCTCTCAGTTAAATTAGCTAGTAGCCCTTTACCTTTTGAATCACCAGTATTTAATATTATCTTACCCTTATCATTACGGCTATACTGATTGTTAGTAGAAAAAGCTAAAACAAAGTCGCCGCTACCATTATCAGCTAAAGAACCAACCCTACCCAGACCAATATTAGATCTTGCAGCAATTCTTGTTAATTGCATGCTATTTAGAGGTATATCAGTAGCTAAAATAACAATTACAGAGCCATCACCACTCCCAGTCTTATGAAAATTCACTAAATCCTGATCAAGCTGATACAAAGGATATCCATTTATTTTTAACTCTTCGCGGCGGCCAAAATTACTCAAAACTAAAGCCCCAAGATTAAATTCAGTACTATTAAATTTTATTTTTCTTGATGCAGAGCCAATTCCGCCTTTAAAACCAAAAGCAGTCATACCTGTTCCAGCCCCTACATCACCTTCACCTACACTATCGCTACTAGCTGAAATTAATGCCCGATGTACATGCTGAGCCCTGACATGTCTTCCCTGAAGATCATTTAAATAACTATCATTACACTCAAGCACCACAGGATTAAAGCTTGGTCCATTAATTCCTATTTCAGGATTATCCTTTAACACATAATCTATTAAAGCATCAGCAACTCTGGGTACATTAAGAGTTGAAGTTAATAATATCGGTGAAGATAAACGTCCTAGTTCTTTTATCTGCTCAAGTCCAGTAGGTTTTCCATAACCATTTATAACATGGACACCAGCCTCAACAGGATTAGCAAATATATTATCTGAATGAGGTAAGATAGCAGTTACTCCTGTCCTAATTGGGCCTTTACCAGGAACTAGTTTGCCATCACCTTTCATGATTGTAACATGACCAACCTTAACTCCTTCAATATCTGTAATAGAGTTATTATCTCCAGTTGGCAAAACCCCAGGTATAATCCCCCACTCTCTAATTCTACGTCTTCTGCTCTCTTGAGAATCTGCCATAAGATGTAATCCCCCTTTTTAACCATAATTATTATCTCTTTTAATTATAATATCATAAATCAAAATTATTTGCAGAATAAGATTCCTTGTGCAGAGCACAGAATTTCCAAATTTTTTGCATAAATATTCAATTTCGCCTCTGGACCCCCTCCATACCCGACAGTTACCAGCTCCTATCTCTTTGCATATTTCACAAAGTATTTATGCACTATATATACATATTAGTGCATATTAATACATTAAGTTAAAGAGTATTCTTAAGATGAATTATTATCAATAATATGATATGATAATAAAAAAGCAAAAAAATTGCTGAAAAAAGCAGGATTTTATAGATTAATAGCTAATTATAATAAAGGTGGGTATTGTAATATGATAAAAAAATTTCTTATAGTCTTTCTTTTGTTTGTCTTTTTATTTGCTCCTTCAGTTAATGCTAAAGAGTATTTCGATGATATTTATGAAGTTATAGGCATAGAAAGCGAAACAATTGATGATTTTTTATGGTTAGATGAAGGTGAGTTTAATCAAGCGGGATTAGAAATATATGAATTAATAAACCAGACAAATTTAAAAGGCCTAAATAGCCAGGATTATTTGCTCGGGGATATAAATGGAATCTGGATGGGAATTAGTTACCAGGACCCAGAAAACATAAACCAAAATAATTTAAAAGAATTAGATGAACTTCTAACCAGAGCTTTACTTAAATATACCAGTGATATAGCTACTGGCAGATTTAATCCAGATACTTTAGAAAGAGAAAGAGTTAATGAGGAAATTTTAAATGGGTTTCCAAGAATTATTGAATCAATCAGATCTGGTCGCTCAGTTACCGAAGTGATTTCTGATTATGAGCCCAATCATCCCCATTACCTTGCTCTATTAAATGGATTGAAAAAAGAAAACAGTTTTAATGATAATCAGATTAAAAAAATCATCTTAAATATAGAACGTTGGAGAATGGATTATGAACAATTACCTGACAACCATTTAATCTCTAATATCCCTTCGTTCCGGTTAGAAGTCTTTGAAGGCAGTGAAACTGTTCTTGATATGAAAACTATTGTCGGTTCTCAAAACAGGAAAACTCCTGTAATGGAAGGCAATCTTAATAGAATGACAATCAGCCCTCGCTGGTTTATGCCAACTTCTATTGCAGTTGAAGATCATTTGCCAAAGGTAAAAGAAGATATTGAACATCTAGAGAGAGGTAACTACAAAGTTTATACTCTTGAGAATGGCCAATATGTTCAGATTGACCCTGAAGAAGTTGACTGGGAAGATGTTGAAGCAGATAAAGATAGCTTCCCCTATTACTTCTGGCAGGATTCAGGCCCCTGGAATGCTTTAGGCTCTTTAGTCTTTCGGTTTCCAAATAACCAGAGTATCTATTTCCATGATACTCCAGATACACACCTCTTTGCCTTAGATGACAGAGCAAGGAGTTCCGGTTGTATTAGACTTGAAAAACCTATGGAGTTAGCAGAATACCTGCTCTCTGATATGCCGGAATGGTCTGAAGAAAGATTAATGAAAAAAGTCATTGACAGAGATGAAACCTGGTTGAATTTACAAAGCACTTTACCAATCTATCTTACCTATTTTACGGTTATTCCTGATGAAAGCGGCGATTTAAGTTTCCATGATGATATTTACGAAAAGAATTACGATTTATTAAATGCAATAAATAATTTAAACTAAAAAGAAAAGGCGGGTGTTTAAAAAAGGTGATTTTTAAATTTAGACTAACGACCGTACGCAAGGATTTAATATTTAAAACTACAGTTTTTCTAATTCTATTTTTATTAGTATCGATAATTCCAGCTAACAATAATTTGCTGGCAGGAGAGGTTTTTAGCCCTGGACAGGAAGATGAGACTGTTGAAGAACTACAAAACAAGTTAGAAGAACTTAGCTTCTTCTCTGTTTCCCAGACGGGACTATATGGTGAAGAAACAAGAAGGGCAGTTGAAAGGTTCCAGGCAGCTGCAGATTTAAGACCAGATGGAATAGCTGGCCCAGAAACTTTAAATGCCATTGAGAAGGCACTAAACAGTATTGACATTAACCAGCGAGAACGACTAAAAATATATACCCATAATACAGATGTGGTTTATCTCCAGTATAAGTTAAGTCAACTAGGATATTTGGCCACAGAACCAACTGGTCTCTTTAGAAGATTAACTCAAAGAGCTGTTAAAGAATTTCAAAGTGATAAAGATCTTGATAGTGATGGAATTGTAGGTAGATCTACCTGGCAAGCTCTAGAAGATGAGTTCGATAGACTTGAACAGACTACATATGATACAGATAATATTGAAGAAGATATAGAGGATGATAAAGAAGAAGCAGTTGCTGAAGCTGAAGACCAGAAGGAAACAGTCAGTCAAACAACAGATATCAATGTAGAGGAAATGGATATAGTCAGAAGCGGAGACTCTGGAGAAAATGTTACTGAACTTCAAGAAAATTTAAACCAGTTAGGCTTATATCCTTTGAATCCAGACGGAGATTTTGGCCATCAAACAGAAATGGCAGTCCGTCAATTCCAGGAAATGTCAGGCCTTGATGTAGATGGTGTTGTCGGTCCATCAACCTGGGAAGAACTATTAACTGAAGAAGAAGGCGAAGAAGAAAGCTCAACCTATCAGGTAAGTTCTGGCGATAGCCTCTGGACAATTGCCAATCGATTTGACGCTTCAGTTAATGATATAAGAGCAGCCAATAATATAAGTGGAGATACAATTAGAGCTGGCCAGAGCTTAAGAATACCCGGTAATGGCGGCAATAATATAAATCAACAATCAGTAGAAGCATTAAGCTGGGGTCAGGTCAACCGCCTTTTCCCAAGAAATAGCACAGCAACGGTAACTGATGTTCAAACCGGCTTAAGTTTTAGAATAAAGCGCCTCTATGGCTCCAATCATGCAGATGTTGAACCATTAACAGCTCAGGACACAAATGTAATGCGAAGAATATATGGTGGCAGTTGGAGTTGGGATCGGAGAGCTGTTATTGTAAATATTAACGGAAGATTAATAGCTGGCTCAATTAATGGCGTCCCCCATGGCGGTCAGAGCATAAACAACAATAACTTTAATGGCCACTTCTGCTTGCATTTTGAGGGCAGTAGAACTCATGGAAATAACAGACTGGACTCAGAACATCAAAACATGGTAAGAAGAGCCGCCTCACAAAATTGGCCTTTATATAGAAACTAAAAAAAAATAAAATCTTTATTGAATATAGTAAGCCGCTATCAAATAAGAGATAGCGGCTTTTAATGTTTTACTTATATCTTTTTCTCAGCTAACTTTAAAAATTTATTAATATCTTTCTTAATAACCTCTAATGAACCTTCCCAAAATTCAGGATCATGCAGATCAATTCCAACCATTTCTGCAACATCTAAAGCTTTCTTTTGGCCAGTTGCTCGCAATAACTCATTATATTTATTTAAGAAATCATCTTCCCCTTTTAAATACAATGCATAAACCCCTAATCCAAATAAAAGACCAAAAGCATAAGGGAAATTATAATA
>CAYONR010000076.1:0-7240 GCA_964405365.1 uncultured Halanaerobiaceae bacterium | reverse complement strand
ATAATTTGCTAAAGGCACTCAGTAATGTTTTTAAAGTTGAAGAATTAAGAAATAAAGTATTATTTGTGTTAGGAGTAATGGTAGTATATAGAATTGGTGCACATATTCCTGTACCTGGTGTTGATATTGCTAGGGTTCAGGAAATGTTATTTGGTGGAGGAGTTGGAGGAGTTTTTGATTTCCTTGACTTATTTGCCGGTGGAGCTTTAAGTAACTTTTCAATATTTGCAATGAGCATAACACCGTATATTACAGCATCAATTATATTGCAATTATTACAGGTTGTTATTCCGAAGTTGGAAGAGTTAGCTCGCGAAGGTAGAGAAGGTAAGAAGAAGATTGCTCAATATACTAGATACTTGACTGTAGCACTTGCTTTAGTTCAGGGGTTTGGTATTACTACTTATATAAGGCAGTTTGGAGCAATTCCTAATCCTTCTGTTTTTGATATAATAGTTATTGTTATAAGTCTTACTGCAGGTACTACTTTCCTAATGTGGTTAGGTGAACAGGTTAATGAGTATGGTATTGGTAATGGTATTTCAATATTAATATTCACCTCCATTATTGCAAGATTTCCATCTGATATAATGGAAACATGGTCTTTATTTAGAGCTGGTACTGTTACTGCATTTAATTTACTGATATTCTTAATTTTATCGGTCATTATAGTAGCTGGAATAATTTTTGTACAGCAGGGAGAGAGAAGGATTCCCGTTCAGTATTCAAAAAGAATAGTTGGTAGAAAGGTATACGGGGGAAGAAGCACCCATATTCCAATGAAAGTAAATCAGGCTGGAGTTATGCCAGTTATTTTTGCTTCTTCAGTACTGTTATTTCCAGGAGTTATCGCTCAGATTCTTCCTTTTGGTTGGGCAGAAAGTATGGCTAATGTAATCAGACCTGGATCAACATTATATATCGTTTTATATGGTACATTAACTATGTTTTTCACTTACTTTTATACTGCCATTACTTTTAATCCGGAAGAAGTTGCAGATAACATGAAAAAACATGGTGGTTTTATACCAGGTATAAGACCAGGTAGATCAACAATAAAATATTTAGATAAAATTTTAGTTAGAGTAACATTAGTAGGGGCAGTTTTCTTGACTGCAGTCGCGTTATTACCATTTGCTATGGGACCATTAACTGGAGTAGATATTGCATTTGGCGGAACATCTTTATTAATTATGATTGGTGTAGCTTTACAGACAATGCAACAGATCGAATCACACCTATTAATGCGTCATTATGATGGTTTTATGGAATAGGAGGTAAATTTTAATGAATCTAGTCTTTTTAGGATTACCTGGTGCCGGGAAAGGTACACAGGCAAAAATATTAGCTGAAAAATATAATATACCTCATATCTCAACTGGAGATATATTTCGTAGTGCTATAAAAAATGAGACGCCATTAGGTGTTAAAGCTAAAGAATATATAGATTCTGGAGAATTAGTGCCAGATGAAGTCACTAATGGTATTGTTAAAGAGAGACTGCAGAAAGAAGATTGTAATAAAGGGTTTATACTGGATGGATATCCAAGAACCCTCGATCAAGCCGAGTCATTAGATGATAACTTGAAAGAGTTAAATAGAAAACTTGATTTAGTAATATATACTAAAGTTAAAGAGAGTGAATTGATTAAAAGGTTAACAGGTAGAAGAATTTGTGAGGATTGTGGTGCAACTTATCATGTTGAATTTAATCCTCCAGAAGTTGACGCTGTATGTGATAAATGTGGTGGGGATTTAATTCAGCGTGAAGATGACTCTAAAGAAACAGTGGAAAAAAGAATTAATGTAAATAAAGAGAATACTAAAAAGTTGATTAGCTATTATACTGATAAAGATATATTAATTGAGATTGATGCTGAACAAGACATTAATCAAGTAAGTACTGATATTATTGAAGTTATTGAGGAGAAAGTTAGATGATAATCAGGAAATCCAAAAGAGAGATTGAGATAATGTCAAAAGCAAATTCTATAGTTGCAGAGACTCATGAATTTCTCTCAGAGAAAATTAATCCTGGTATTAGCACTTATGATTTAGATAAGTTAGCAGAGGAGTTTATAGAAAATAAAGGTGGGAAACCATCATTTAAAGGTTATAGAGGTTACCCTGCTTCTGTTTGTTTATCTATAGATAACGAGGTTGTTCATGGTATACCATCTAAAAAAAGAATTTTGGAGGATGGAATGATTTTAAGTGTTGATATAGGGGTTTATTATAAAGGATTTCATGGTGATGCAGCTCGCACTTTTGCAGTTGGAGAGATCTCGGAAAGCGCTAAATCATTAATCGAAACCACTAGAAGTTCTCTGGACATGGCAATTGAAAAAGCTATAATTGGAAATAGGCTTACAGATATATCTAATGCAGTTCAAACTTACGTTGAAAGTTCTGGGTTTTCTGTTGTTAGAGATTATGTTGGTCATGGAATAGGTACAGACATGCACGAAGATCCTCAAATCCCTAATTTTGGACCTGCAGACAGAGGCCCCCGATTAAAAGAAGGTATGACATTAGCAATTGAACCAATGGTTAATATAGGTCATTATGATGTAAAAACTAAGGATGATGGTTGGACTGTTGTTACTGAAGATGGGAGTCTGTCAGCTCATTGGGAGGATAGTATCGCTATAACTAAAGAAGGCCCTAAAATTTTAAGTAGAATCTAAATATGCTTTTACTTGCTATGATTATGTGGTATAATATAGGGTAGTTTAAAAATGACTCTTATATTAAATTAGAATAGTTTAGTGATATTATTTAAATAAAGTATTTATAGATATAAACTTATTTGCTAATGAATTTAGAATCGCAATTGAATTTAAATACCTTTAATCGAAAAGGGGGGTAAGATATTATATGTCTAAAGAAGATCCAATTGAAGTAGAAGGTACAGTAGTTGAACCTTTACCAAATGCAATGTTTAGAGTTGAACTTGATAATGGCCATAAAGTTTTAGCACATGTATCAGGTAAAATGCGTATGAATTATATTAGAATTTTACCTGGAGATAAGGTTACAGTAGAATTGTCACCATATGATCTATCTCGTGGAAGAATAACTTATAGACATAAAGCATAATTCTATTGTAATAAATGTTTTATGGAGGTGTTTTATAAAAATGAAAGTAAGACCATCAGTTAAACCAATTTGTGATAAATGTAAAGTTATTAGAAGAAATAAAAAAGTCATGGTAATTTGCGAAAATCCAAAGCATAAACAGCGCCAGGGTTAAATTTTTAAATGGAGGTGTAAAAAATGGCTAGAATAGAAGGTGTAGATTTACCAAAAAATAAAAGAGTTGAAATAGGTTTGACATATATCTTTGGTATAGGACGCTCTAGATCTAACGAGATTCTTGAGGCAGCAGGTGTTAATACTGAAACAAGAGTAAAAGATCTTACTGAAGCTGAAATAGCTAAATTGAGAAGTGAAATAGATAAATATGCTGTTGAAGGTGAGCTTAGAAGAGAAAGAAGAGCCGATATTAAAAGATTAAAAGATATTGGATCATATAGAGGTTTGAGGCATAGAAGAGGCCTTCCAGTTAGAGGTCAGAGAACAAGGACCAATGCTAGAACTAGAAAAGGTCCTGTAAAACCTATTAGAAAATAATAAAATTCAAGTACGAGGAGGGAATTATTTTAGATGGCTAAAAGTAAGAAAAAATCTAAAAGAAGAAAAAAGAAAAATAAAAAGTTTTTAGAAAAAGGTCAAGCTTATATCAGATCTACATTCAATAATACTATAGTAAGTATTACTGATATGGACGGTAATGTTGTAGCCTGGTCCAGTGCTGGAAAAGCTGGATATAAAGGTTCAAGAAAAAGTACTCCATTTGCTGCACAGATAGCTGCGGAAAATGTTTCTGAAGAAGCTCAAGAAATGGGATTAAAAGAACTACAAATCTTTGTGAAAGGTCCAGGTTCAGGAAGAGAATCTGCTATTAGAGCTATTCAATCTGCCGGGATAGAAGTAACTTTAATTAAAGATATTACTCCTATTCCTCATAATGGTTGTAGACCACCGAAAAGAAGAAGAGTTTAATAAATTTAATAAATAGGAGGTGCTAATATAAATGGCAAAATATACAAAAGCAAAATGTAAACATTGTCGTCGTGAAGGTGAAAAATTATATTTAAAAGGAGAAAGATGTTATTCTGAAAAATGTGCTTTTGAAAGAAGACCATATGCTCCTGGAGAACAGGGACAGGGTCGTAGAAAGCAATCAGAATATGGTAATCAGCTTAGAGAAAAGCAGAAAGTTAGAAGAATGTATGGTATGATGGAAGATCAATTTAGAAGTACATTCTCTAGTGCTGCCAGACAAAAAGGCGTTACTGGTGAAAACTTCTTGCAGTTATTAGAAACAAGACTGGATAATACTGCTTTTAGAATGGGCTTTGCTACTTCCCGTTCTCAGGCAAGACAATTAGTATTACATGGTCATATATATGTTAATGGTGAAAGGGTTAATATTGCTTCTTATCAGGTTGAAGAAGGAGATACTATTAGCGTTAAAGATGCTAGCAGAAAGAAGAACTTTATTAAAGATGTTTTAGAGACAAATGATGAATACAATGCTCCTGAATGGGTAAGCGTTAATATGGAAAAAGCAGAAGGTACTGTCGTAAGAATGCCTGAAAGAGATGATATTGAACATCCGATTAATGAACAACTTATTGTAGAGTATTATTCACTTTAAGCTGAAGCTACCCTCAGCTGAAAAGAACCGAGAGGAGGGTGTTATAATTAAATGATAGAAATTGAAAAGCCGAAAATAAATAAATTAGAAGCCGATAATAATTTTGGAAGCTTTGAAATTAGTCCTTTAGAAAGAGGATATGGAACAACTCTGGGGAATTCAATAAGAAGAATATTGCTATCCTCACTTCCTGGGTCAGCGATTACATCTGTAAAGATCGAAGGTGCCAAGCATGAGTATACTGCTATACCAGGAGTTGTTGAAGATGTAACAGATATTATCTTAAACCTAAAAGGTGTTGTTCTAAAGTATAATGGTGAAGACCAGTCTAGTATAAGGCTTGATGTAAGAGATAAAACTGATGTTGTAGCAGGTGATTTTCAGGTTTCTGGAGATATAGAAATTATAAACAAAGATCATAAGATTGCAACATTAGCTCCTGAAGGCAATATACAATTAGAAGCAACAGTTGAAAAAGGTAGAGGATATGTTACAGCTGAAGAGAACAAAGAAAAATTTGATAAAGTAATAGGTTTAATTCCAATAGATTCTTCTTTCAGTCCAATTGAAAGAGCTAACTTTAAAGTTGAAGATACCAGAGTAGGCCAGGTTACTGATTATGATAGGCTTTTACTTGATGTTCATACCAATGGAAGTATAAGTCCTGAAGAAGCTATTAGTTTATCTTCTAGGATTATGATAGAGCATTTAGAACTTTTCCTTGATCTAGATGATGACCTTGAAAACGTTGAAATCATGGTTGAAAAAGAAGAGGAAGAGAAAAATCAAATTTTTGATACTACTGTAGAAGAACTAGAGTTATCAGTTAGATCTTCCAACTGTTTAAAGAGAGCTGGCATAAATACAGTAGGTGAACTAGTAAGTAAAACTGAAGATGATTTAATGAAAGTAAGAAACTTAGGTAAGAAATCATTACAAGAGATCAAAGATAAATTAGAAGAAATTGATTTATCATTAAAAAAACCGAATGAATAAAGGTGGTGTATACTAATGCCTAGAAGAAAGCTTGGAAAGACAAGTTCACATAGGAAAGCTATGTTTCGCAATATGTTAACTGACTTTTTTAGGAATGAAAGAATTGAAACAAGTCTTGCAAAAGCAAAAGAATTACGTCCGTTAGCAGAAAAGTTAATAACTATTTCAAAAGATAACAGTGTTCATTCAAGAAGAAAAGTTGCTAAAAAAATTAATGACAAAGAAGTATTAACTAAATTGTTTGATGAAATTAGCCCTCGTTTTGCTGATAGACCTGGTGGATACACTAGGATTATCAAAATGTACCCTCGTAGAGGAGATGCATCTGAGCGAGCTTTAATTGAATTAGTTGAATAAAATTGTTGACATAATGAAGTAGGTGTTAAAATGAGCCTGATTGAAATTAAAGATGTTGACTTTTTATATAGAGAGCAAGAAGATAAAGCTCTATCAGGTGTTAATTTATCAGTTGATAAAGGTGAATTCATATCTATAATTGGGTCAAACGGCTCTGGTAAATCAACTTTAGCTAAATTACTAAATGTTTTACTGGTACCAACAAATGGCCGGGTTTTTGTAGATGGATTTAATTCATCTGATCAGGAAAACGTCTGGAAGATTAGACAAAAAGTGGGAATGGTTTTTCAAAATCCTGATAATCAGTTGGTTGCAACAACTGTTGAAGATGATGTCGCTTTTGGACCAGAAAATTTGGCTTTACCGTCAAATGAAATACGGGAAAGAGTAGACAAATCACTTGAAATGGTTGGTATGGGTGGTTATCAAAGCCATCCGCCCCATGAACTTTCTGGAGGGCAGAAACAAAGAATAGCTATAGCTGGTATTATAGCCATGTTGCCTGACTGTATAGTTCTTGATGAACCTACCGCTATGCTTGATCCTATGGGAAGAAAAGAAGTTCTAAAAACTATCAAATATCTAAATGAAGAAGAAGGTATTACCGTAATTTTGATTACTCACTTTATGGAAGAGACTATTTCTTCTGATAGGATAGTAGTTATGAAAGATGGAAAAATAAAAGATATTAATAAACCTTTAAAAATATTTCAGAATATCGAACTTATAAAAGAGGCTGGTTTAGATGTCCCTGTAGCAGTTCAAATGGCCAATGAATTAAGAAGTGCTGGCTTGAATCTTCCTGAGGTCATGGATATCGAGGAATTGGTGAATGCATTATGTTAGTAGAGTTAAAAGATATTACCCATGTATATAACCAATATAATCCTACAGTAGCTCTTAAGGACGTAAATTTATGTATTTCCGAACATGAATTTATTGGTTTAATTGGACATACTGGATCAGGTAAATCTACATTAGTACAATTATTAAATGGTTTAATAGAACCCACTTCTGGCAATGTTTTGTATGAAGATGAAGATATTTTCTCTAATAAAAAGAGATTAAAATTTATTAGACAGAAAGTTGGTTTGGTTTTTCAGTATCCAGAACATCAATTATTTGAAGAAAGTATATATGAAGATATTGCTTTTGGTCCTAAAA
>CAYONR010000075.1:0-7256 GCA_964405365.1 uncultured Halanaerobiaceae bacterium | reverse complement strand
ATATATATCTCCAACCGACCTTAAGTGGCAGAAGAGGTATTTATCTTTTGCGGGGTAGCCGAGGCCCAACAGCTTTAACATATTTTAAAGAAGAGTTAGAGTTTACTCTTAGAGAAGTTGCAAAGAATCTAACCGGGGTTAACGAGATTGATAGCTATGAGAGAACTATAGATGATCAGAAATGTATACTCTGTTATACCTGTTATCGGGTCTGTCCTCATGGGGCAATTCAGAGAGATGATGAATTAAATTCAATGAAGGTTATGGACTTAGCCTGTCAGGGATGCAACCTCTGTATAAGCCGCTGTCCGACTTCAGCTATTGAAATAGATTATGATTATTTTAATAGTGAAAATGAATTTAAAGATAATACTTCTTTGATCATCTGTGAGAATTCTGCAGAGATAGCCGCAGAAAAATATAATTCTATGACAGGTAAAGATCCTTTAGATGAGTTTAGAGAGATTGTAGTCCCCTGTGTTTCAACAGTTGAAAGAAAGCAAATTATTAAGCTTCTAGCTGACGACCCAGCAGATATTATGGTTTTAGGATGTGTTTCCGAAGCCTGCAAACACCTGACCGGGCATGATCGTTGTCAGCAGGTAATCGATAGAATTAAAGAAGATTTAGAGAAGCTAGATTTAAATAAAGATAGGGTTCATTATCAGAGGCTTTCACCACGAATGGCAAATGATCTTGGTGGTTTTCTTGCTGATTGGAAGGAGGCGGTTATCCAGTGATTGTTGGAAAATTAAAGGAAGTAAATGAAATAAAAGATAGTCTACCAGATGATATAGATAGCCTTCTAATAGCAGGCTGTGGAAGCTGTGTTTCTGTAAGTCTGGCTGGTGGTGAAAGAGAGGCTGAATCATTAAAAAACTTACTTGAATTTTATTATCAGGTAAATAATCAAGAAGTATCGATTGAAACAGAAACTATTAAAAGGCAGTGTGACGATGAGTTTCTGGATGAACTTGAACTGGCAATAGCCAGGAATCAAATAGTAGTTTCTCTGGCTTGTGGAGTTGGCGTCCAGCATCTGGCAATAAAATATCCAGATAAAATAATTTTGCCTGGACTTGATACTACCTTTTATGGTCGGACCAGTGATATTGGTGAATGGGAAGAGATGTGTCATGGTTGTGGCAAATGTATTCTTGATCAATTTGCCGGTGTCTGCCCGGTAGCCCGTTGTTCAAAAAGTCTTTTAAATGGTCCCTGTGGTGGCGCCCAGGATGGAATCTGTGAGGTTGATGATGATATAGATTGTGGCTGGCAGAAAATCTATGACCGAGCAGAAGAGCTTGGCCAGCTTGAAAAATTACTTGATTTTGAATCGCCAAAAGACTGGTCAACCCATAAAGACGGTGGGGTCCGTAGCCATAAAGATCCAGAGTTCTTCCAGGAATGAAAGGAGAATTAGAGGATGGCTGATTATATATCGAAATTACAGCAACTATTAGAAGAAGGAGTATTTGTAGTCTGCAGCGAGATGGGACCTCCAGTTGGTGCCGATCCAGATTTTATTCGGGAGAAAGCCGATTTTCTGAAAGGTTATGTAGATGCAGTAAATATAACTGATAATCAGACTGCAATTGTTAGAATGTCAAGTATTGCTGCTGCTAAAATAGCAGCTGATGAAGGTCTGGAAATGATAATTCAAACAACAGGCCGAGATCGGAATAGAATTGGAATTCAGAGTGATCTTTTAGGAGCAAGTGCTTTAGGTTTAAGAAATGTTCTCTGTTTGACTGGAGACCATCAATGCTTTGGTATGGATGAAGGGGCTAAAAATGTTTTTGATTTAGATTCGGTAAGCATGATAAAGGCAGCTAGAAATATGGTTGATGATGGTATTTTATTAAATGATAAAGAGATGGATTATCCCCCTAAATTATTCTTAGGTGGGGCAGCCAACCCCTTTGCAGATCCCTTTGAACTTCATATGATGAAAGTCGAAAAGAAAGTAGAGGTTGGAATGGAATTTATCCAGACCCAGGCTATTTATAATTTAGAGAAATTTGATAGGTGGATGGAAGAAGTGAGGAGAAGAGGAATCCATGAAAGATGTTATATAATGGCAGGTATTCTTCCAACTAAATCAGTGAAAGCTTTAAGAATGATGAAAAAGCATGTTGCTGGTATGGATGTACCTGATGATATCATTGAGAGAATGGATAAGGCAGAAGATAAGAAAGAAGAAGGAGTAAAAATGGCAGTTGATATTATTGAGCATGTTAGAAAGATAGAAGGGGTCAGAGGTATTCATTTAATGCCGGTGGCCTGGGAAGAGATTACTCCTAGAGTTGTCGAAGAAGCAGGCCTCTACCCGAGACCGGAGGTGTCAGAGATATAATGGCAAAAGAATATAAAGAATTAGATTATAAATTTAAAGATGAGATAAAGTCTAAACCAGGTGGAGAAAATCTTAGCCTCTGTTATAGTTGTGGCAGTTGTACAGCAACCTGTCCGGTAAGTGAAGAGGAAGAAGATTTTAATCCAAGATTGATAATTAAAAAAGCGTTGCTAGGTTTTAAGGAAGAACTGCTTTCTGAACTTACTATCTGGCAATGTATTCAATGTCGTCGTTGTGTATCTGCCTGTCCTCAGAATGTCAGGTTTGCTGATATTATAAGGGTGTTAAGAGAACTATCAGTTACAGCCGGGTATTATTCAGAAGAACTAGAAGAAGAACTTGATAGATTTGATAGAAGTCTGGTCAGTTATCGATTAAAGAGTTTAGAAAAAGTCGAATCTGGCAAGTCTACCTGGGATTCAGAACTACCGGATTCAGGTGGTGTTTAAAATGGCAGATCCAGTAGTTGTTATCGGTGGAGGTATTGCTGGAATTCAGGCTGCGACTGATCTGGCTGAGATGGGTGTCCCGGTATACTTAGTTGAAAAAAGTCCAAGTCTGGGTGGTAGAATGGCTCAGCTTGATAAGACCTTTCCAACCAATGATTGTTCAACCTGTATTTTAGCTCCTAAGATTACATCATGTTACAACCATAAGAATGTGACAACATATACAATGACTGAACTGATTGATGTAGAAGGTGAACCAGGTAATTTTAGAGTTAGACTCAAAAAAAGACCTAGATATATCGATGAAGATAAATGTACAGGTTGTGCTGATTGTTTTGAAAAATGTCCAGAGAAGATTCCTGATGAATATAATTTAGGTTTAACTGAGCAGAAAGCAGTTCATAAATATCAACCCCAGGCAGTTCCCAATCTGGCTGTGATTGATTCAGACCACTGTCGGAAACTTCAGGAAGATAAATGTGGTCTCTGTGAGATAGTCTGTAATTTTGATGCAGTTGATTATAGTCAAAAGGAAAAAAACTTTATAGTTCAGGCAGCTGCAATTATTTTTGCGCCTGGTTATGAATCCTTTGATGGCGATATTGTTAGTCAGTATCATTATGGAAATCATCAGGATGTTGTAACAAGTCTTGAATTTGAAAGAATCTTAAATGCTGCAGGGCCAACCGATGGTAAAATCATAAGGCCGTCTGATGGTAAAAAAGTTGAAAAGATTGCTTTTATCCATTGTACAGGTTCCAGGGATTATAGCTGTGATCATAACTATTGCTCGTCAGTTTGCTGCATGTATTCAATCAAGCATGCCTTATTAACAAGAGATCATTTACCAGAGGCAGAAGTTGATTTATATTATATGGATATAAGATCCCACGGTAAAGGTTTTGAGAGGTTTTTTAATCGAGCAGAGGCAACTGATGGAGTGAATTTTATTAGAAGTAGAGTAGCTGAAATTGAAAGAAATAAAAAAGGTAAACAGTTAAATTTAAAAACCACTGATGGTGATAATGGTTTTGAGGCAAAAGATTATGATCTGGTTGTTTTGGCGACAGGTATTGCTCCAAAAGCAGAGGTTACTGATGATTTACAAAAATTAAGAGTAAGAACAAATAAATATGGTTTTGCTGATACAGAGGAATTTTCCCCCTTTGTTACAGGAAGAGAAGGCATCTTTGCCTGTGGTGCCGTAACAGGTCCTAAAGATATTCCAGAATCCGTTGCTGAGGCAAGTGGTTCAGCTGTTATGGCTGGTCAATTAGCATCTCTTGATATTAATGAGTTAGGGATTACAGAAGCCCCACCTGTTGCCAGCAGAGCAGTTACCAATCAGAGAACAAGAATTGGTGTCTTTGTCTGCCACTGCGGTACCAATATAGCAGGGGTTATCGATGTTGAAGAAGTAACAAATAGAGTTGCTGAAATGCCTTTTGTTGAGCTGGCGGAAGATGTAAAATATCTTTGTTCTACAGATAGCCAGAACTTAATAGCCGACAGAATTGAAGAATATGATTTAAATAGAATATTAATAGCTTCCTGTACGCCAAGAACCCATGAAATGCTTTTCCAGGATGCAGTAGAAAGAGCAGGTCTTAATCCTCATCTAATGGAGATGACTAATATCAGAGATCAGGGCTCCTGGGTTCATAAAGAAGAGAAAGAGAAGGCTACCTGGAAGGCCTATGAACTAGTTAGAGCCGGTGTTGCCAGGATTAAGAATGCTTTACCTTTAGAGCGAGGAGAAGTAGATAATATAACAAGAGCTCTTGTTCTTGGCGGTGGGGTGGCAGGTATGACAGCTGCCAGAGAATTAGGAAATCTTGGGTTTCCAGTTTCGCTGGTTGAAGAGGAAGAATGGCTTGGAGGCAAAGCAGCAGAGATTCATCGGTCTGGTTTAGGCAGACCTATTAAGCCTTTCTTAGAAAAGTTAACCGAAGATATAAGAGATAATAAATTAATAGACATATATTCAGGCTACAAGATCAACGATATATCAGGGTTTGTAGGAAATTATCAACTTGAACTTTCAGGGTCTCAGGATATTGAAGTTGAGGGAGGAGTCGTTATAGTTGCAACTGGAGGCAGAGAATTAAAGCCTGAAGAGTATCAGTATCAGCAATCAGATAATGTAATGACTGCTCTGGAATTAGAAGAACTTATGGGTAATAATTCTAAAAAACTAGTTGATGCTAAAAAGTTATATATGATACAATGCGTTGGCTCCAGAGAAGAAGAGAGACCATACTGTAGCAGGCTCTGTTGCACTCAATCTTTAAGAAATGCCATTGAGCTAAAGAAGAAAAATTCTGATTTAGAAATTACTATCTTATATCGTGAGATGCGGAGTTATGGTTATTATGAAGATCTTTATCGAGAAGCCAGAGATTTAGGTGTTAATTTCTCCAGGTTTGACCTTGATACTAAACCAGAGGTTGAGGCAATAGAAAAAGATAAACTTGAAATAAGATTTAAAGAACCATTAACTGGAACAATTATTAAAGATAGCCCAGATCTGGTTGTTCTGGCTGCAGCAGTTTTGCCAGGGGAAGATAATGAAAGAATTAGTAAGATGTTAAAAACACCATTAAATGAAGATGAATTCTTTCTTGAGGCTCACGTTAAGTTGAGACCAGTTGATTCATCAACAGATGGAATATTTTTAACAGGTCTGGCTCATGGACCTAAAAATATTTCTGAAACTATTTCTCAGAGTCGGGCAACTGCTGGTCGAGCAGCTTCAATCCTTTCTAAAGAATTTTTATTGACTGAAGCAATGATTGCTGAAGTAGATGAGAGTCTATGTATCGGCTGTGGTGACTGTGAAAGAGTTTGTATTTATAAAGCGATCGAGGTGGATCCTGTTGACAAGAAAGCTGAAGTCAATAAGGTTCTTTGTAAGGGTTGCGGAAATTGTCTTGGAGTCTGTCGCCCACATGCAGTCGATCTAAAAGGTTTTAGAAACCAGCAGATTCTTGATGAAGTTGAGACTCTTTTAACTGAAGACCAAAAAGAATTTAGTAAAGGGGGGATGCTCTAATGGCAAATAATAAAGGGGATGCTGCAAAGGAAGAATTTGAGCCTAAAATAATTGCTTTTCTCTGTAATTGGTGTAGTTATGCTGCGGCTGATCTTGCTGGCAGCAGTCGACTCCAGTATCCGACAAATATTAGAGCTGTTAGAATCCCCTGCACAGGAAGGTTAAATCCTTTAATATTAATTAAGACATTAAAAAAGGGGGCAGATGGAATATTAGTTTCAGGCTGTCATCCTGGCGACTGTCATTATATTGATGGCAATTACTATGCCAGGCGGAGGTTTATAATGCTAAAAGAATTATTAGAATATGCAGGGGTAGAGCCTGAAAGGCTTAATTTTACCTGGTGTTCTGCTTCTGAAGGCCGGAGGTTTGCCAGCGTGGTCAGACAGGTTGTAGACAGAGTCAAATCTGTCGGCCCCTGGGACGGTTATCTAGCAGCAGATTTATTGAAAGATTATGATATTGAAGCAGGAAATCCTGGTAGCACTGAACCTGATGAAGAAGGCGGTGTGATTGATGACCAATTCTTATAAAGAGATAACGGAAGATCTACAGAATAAGATTAAACTAATCTATGAAAAAGAAGAATTTGATCAACTACTTGCTTATAACCAGGGGCTGTTTTCTGGATTAATAGAGCCATTAATTATTAATAAAGGTAAAAAGCTAGATTTTGATAGGATTAAATTTACAGATAAAGCTTATCAGATGTTAAGCAAGTATCTTTTAAAGGATAGAGAATTAAAGCAGGTAGTAGTCGCTAAACCCTGTGATACCAGGGCGATAGCATTTTATGTATCAGAAAATATTATTGATAGAAATAATTTAATAATTATCGGGATTAATGGTTGTCCAGGTATAGAAGACAATACAGCCTGTAATGAATGTGATACAAAGAATCCAGTAATTGCAGATTATTATGTCGGAGAGCCATTGCCAGAAGAGGAATTTGCAAAAGGGAAGGCAGACTTTAATTATCTATTGTCAGAAGAAGACCAATCTACAAGAAAAACCCATTATACTAAAGAGTTTATGAGATGTACTCAATGTTATGCCTGTAGAGATGCTTGCCCGGTCTGTTATTGTGATCATTGCTTTGTTGAAAGCAATCGACCGATCTGGCTTGAAGATGGCAGTAAACCAGAAGAGGATATGGCCTTTCATTTGATGAGAACAATGCATATGCCAGGGAGATGTGTTAATTGTGGGGCCTGTGAGATGGCCTGCCCTGAAGGTATTGAGATGCGCTCCTTAACATCTCATCTATATCACCAGGCAAGAGAATATTTCGATTTTAGACCGGGATTATCTATAGATCAAAAATCATTATTTTCAGACTATAACGAGGAAGATCCAGAACCAGGTTTCCTCCAGCAGGAGGGAGATTAATATGAGATTA
>CAYONR010000074.1:0-7398 GCA_964405365.1 uncultured Halanaerobiaceae bacterium | reverse complement strand
GAAGGTTGATAGATAAATAAATACTCCCTGGAGATCCAGGGAGCTTTTTTATTTATCTCTATAACTATTCTACATAAATTCCTATAACTTCCTGGCAAATAATCTGTAAACTAGAATATTCATTATTATCCCGTAGACCCAGCCTAAAATATAATATGAGTTAAAACTTAAATACATAAACTGATCGCCTCTCACCAGAGAACTAACAGCCTTAGCCGGGAAGAAACCTGGTGCAAAAGCAAAAAATAACTCTTTAAAATCAAAAACAAATAAAGAGACCAGCGGTATAAAGACCAATGCCCCAAAACCTTTCATTATGGCAAACCCTTCAATTTTATTGCTGGCAAAAGAATTAATAAAGAGCCCGGTTAATGGAGCAGATAGTGAAGAGACAGTTGCTATGGCAATAACACTACTTAAAGCCAGGTTCCCAATATCTGCAAAGAGAATAACAAAGATCGATGCAAAAATTGAAAAGATAAAGATCATAATTAATCTAAAGGAAAAGAATCTCTGCAATCCGAGAGGTGTAACTTTTATCGTCATTAAGACATTGTCGTCCCGATCATCAAGGATTGAAAAGCCGATTAATGCACCAAAGATCATCGGCATCATCAGCGCAAAGACAGCAATAATTACATCGGCATATAGTTCAATTACAAAACCAGTATTTTCTTCTACATAGGGCAGAATAAACCTGCCGATAAAGCCAAATAAGAGAGGATAGAAGAGGAGAAAACTGGTCAAAGGCTCCCTGGTCCATTTCTTTAGCTCACTTATAATAAATGTTTTAATCATCTTAAACACCACTCTCTCTAATAACAAACTTCCGAAAACCTTTATTAACAAAATAGGCTAAAACCAGGGTACCAACAAAAAGATAAATAGCGGCCAGTACGACTTCGCCAGTCTCAAGACCACCGGCAGCAGCAGTAATTAAAGTAGAGGAAGCCTTAGTCGGCAGTAAGAATAAGAGATTTGAGTAGAGTTCACTGGTAATCAGCCCAAATTCTTCAAAGGAGACAGGAATCATAAAGACGATAAAATACTTCATCATCCCGATTAACATCTCAGTAAAATCATTTGATCTATAAACTATCAGAAAACCAACCAGTGAGTGGAAAGTTCCGATCAGGATTATAGCAAAGAAGAAACCTGTCACATTAATACTTAAATCTTGAACAAATAGAGCATAAAGATAGACAATTCCAATAGTTATAAGGTTGGAGATTAGATTGGCGATAGTTTTTGAAGAGATAAATTCCATCCGGTTAATCGGCGAAACAAAGATCGATTTAAGCACGCCTTCCTGCTTTTCAAAAAAGATAGTCACCCCGATCATCACAATAGCCATCGAGACAATATCAAAGTATACTAGAATCATGAAGAGCGCTGTAATATCAGGGACCTCAATCAGATGGAGCATTCCAATCCAGAAAAACGAGACAATGATACTGGCAGTCAGAACATGATATTTCTGCATCCGCTGCAGTTCTCCTAAAAACAAAACTAAAAAAGCAGTCATATCTAACGCCCCCCTGTAATCTTAATAAAGATATTATCCAGGGTCATTTCCTGACTATGCATTGTCAGGATCTTATTATTTTTAATCACCTGCTGAAACTCCTGATTATCACCTAAATCATCAAGCTTAAAGCTTGTTTCCCCAACCTCGCCATTATCAATATATTCAACCTTTAGCTGGCGGCTACCATACTCCAGCTTCAAATTCTTCGGCGTATTAATCTCAACAATCTTTCCATCAGCCATAAAGGCAACCTGATCACATAACTCCTCAACATCATTCATCAGATGAGTCGTCAATAAAACAGTCCCGCCAGCTTCCTTAAATTCAGCAATCATATCCTTGATTATCCTGGCATTCTTTGGATCAAGCCCATTTGTCGGCTCATCTAAAAAGAGCATCTTTGGCTCATTCAGTAATGCCCTGATAAAATTCAAACGGACCTTCATCCCTTTTGAAAACTCACCAACCTTCTTATTCTTGTCAGGGTATAAACCAAGACGCTCAAGCATCTGATCTGTATCAGCATTTTTATCGTATAACTTCTTAAAGAAATCAAGATTCTCTTCAGCAGTCAGCCTGGAGAAATGGACCGGTATCTCAAAGCCAACCCCGATATCCTGATAAAAATTCTTGTCATATTCAGTAATAGATTTGCCCTGATACTTAATCTCGCCCTGGAAGTTATCAAGTTGCCTCGTCAATATTTTCTGAGTCGTACTCTTCCCAACCCCACTTGGACCTAGCAGACCAAAGATCTCCCCGGTCTTAATCTCAAAATCAATCCCCCTAATAGTATCTTCTTCATTCTTTGGATACTGATACCGCAAATCACTAATTGAAAACATAGACTTCCCCTCCTTTTTTATATGAACCATTCTTTTATTTAGCAATTCCATTCTTTAAGATAAAAATCATGCTGTCAATGAAATTATAGTAATCATCGAGGTTAGCCGACTCCAAATTATTCAAATCCACTCCCTCCAAAAACTCATCAGTAATACTCATATTGATAAAATATAAGATCCTGGCCACAGTCTGGTTATCTATTTGATCATCAATATCGCCGTTAGCCTTGCCTGTTTCAATCAGGTCAATAAAAAATTTATGGGATTTTTCTTCGAAATTCTCATATAACTCAGTCTTTAAATCATCACTTTCGCCGGCAAAATAATTACCAATAGCAGCGATTTTCGGATGATCATAGGCAAACTTAATCCCAAGCCTGTATAACTCCCGGATCATCTCAAAGGTATCCAGAGATCCCATATCGCCAAAAGACTGATTAAAAAATTCTAGCTTTTCATCGGCAATAAAATTTATAATATATTTATAAAAATCTTTCAGATCAGCAAAATACTGATAGAAACTACCTCTTGGAATCTCAGCCTTTTCAATAATATTGCTAATACTAGAATCCCCAAATGAATTCCTCGAGAATTCCTCTATTCCAGCATCAATAATCCGCTGCTGCTTATCTTTATCTAAATTAAAGAAAGTATCTGTTGGCATCTACTCACCTCCTAAATGACACTACTGTCATCTATAGGCTAAAATTTTTTAACCTTCTGTCTTTATTATATGACATCGGTGTCACCCTGTCAACAAATATTAAAGGCCCCCTCCTTATTTGATGGAGATTCCCTCCTTACACAACAGTTACCATCTCCGTTTCAACCGGCTCTCTTTCAGTAGATTTCAAAAGGTTTATTTCATTTCATTAATAACTATGTAATTGTTGAACTAATAATTTAAAGGTAAAATACCAATCTATCTAGAATAATAATATTATAAGATTATATTTTTAGCAACTACAGGCTTTTGCATTTACATAAATTTTTTTAAGGAGAAGAAGATGAAAAAAGAATTAAAAATATTAACCTTAGCTATAATAACCTTTATTGCTTTAATCACAGTTGTCTTTATAATCAATCAAATCAATGCAATCTACAATCTTGCAGTAGCACTCAACCCTGTTTTTGGCCAGGTCGTTTTAATAGCCCTGGTAGCCCTCTGCCTGGGTTTAATCATTTTGCCAGCCATTTATATTCTGAAGCTTCCAGGTCAGTTAAAACCCCCGGCAGGAGAGGATACAGAGGAATATAATCGCTACCTTGCTCAATTAAGAAAGCGTCTGCAAAAAAATTCAGCACTGATAGAGAATTCAGAAAAACTCAATAGCATAGAAGATGATAGAGAGGCGGTTAAAACAGCTTTATCAGATTTAAATCGCCAGACTAATCAGGTAATCGAAGATATCTCAAGTTATGTCTTTGTCTCAACAGCTATTTCCCAGAATGGCATCTTTGATGCTGTCATAGTCCTGATAGCTCAGATCAGAATGGTCTGGCAGGTTGCCCATCTCTATAATCAGCGGCCAACTCTTAAATCTATTGTAAAGCTCTATATCAATGTAGCGGCCACAGTCTTTATCGTTAGAGAGATCGACGATTTTGAGCTCCTGGAAGATCAAATGGAGCCAATTATCGCCTCAGTCCTGGGCAGTTCTTTGGGCGGTTTTGTACCGGTGGTCAATACAGCCTCAGTCGTAATGATAAATTCAATAGTCAGAGGTTCAGCCAATACTTTCCTTACACTCAGAGTTGGTGTCATTGCCAAGAAATACTCCAAACCCCTTCACCAGGAAGAAGAGAAAGCCAAAGTTAGAAAAGCAGCCAGCGGCGAAGCCTGTCTAATGCTCGGTAGAGTTCTCAGCAAATCAGCTAAAGTCGTAACTAAAAGTGTTTACAATGCCAGCAAGCGGGCCACTAAAAAAGCAGGCCAGGCTGGCAAAGATAGAGTTTTAAATATAGCTGATGAATCCAAGAATATCGCCGAAAAGATCATCTGCAAAATCAAAAATTAGTCCCCTGACTTAAGCTGGCAACTTAATTTTTATCAGAGAGTTTTTTCAGGTAATTATCAGCAATCTCTATATGTTTTTCCAGCTTATCACTGCTCATCCTATCCAGGAGTGAAAGCATTAAGCCCATTCTTGGGTTGTTGCTGAATTTATCCCTATTCTTATCGATAAAACGCCAGTAAAGGCCATCCCAGATCTCAGCCCAGTCGCCTTTCTGGTAATGACTCATCTTTAAAATATAATTGCTGGATGATATATAGGGCTTGGTCATCATTTCAGGATAGGAATACTGGCTCATCCCATAGATATTTGCGAACATTACCCATTCATAGGTATCAATAAAGATCTCCATAAACCAGTTAAAGACTTGATCTTTATCTAATTCGTTCAATAGAAAGAAATTGCCTAGCACCATCAACCTTTCAATATGGTGACAGTAGCCGTAATCGACAGCTTTCTTAATAGAATCATCGACTGGTTCGATCCCAGTTTTAGCCTGATAGAAACTTGCTGGTAATTTTCTATCATGGCCAAAGTAATTGCTTTCAATCATATTTTCAGATTCCAGGTCATAGAGAGCCCTAACATACTCCCGCCAGCCGATAATCTGACGAATAAAACCTTCAACATTGGAGAGAGGCAGTTTATCCTCGTTTTCATGATAATAATCTAGAACTTCTGAAACTACCTCAGCCGGGTCCAGCAATCCAATATTAAGACTGGAAGATATTAATGAATGAAAGCCAAAAACTATCTCCTTCTCAAAGCCATCCTGGTAATCGCCAAACTTTTCTAGTTTATTCTCCAGAAAATCAGCTAAAAGTTTTTCTGCATCCCCTCTACTTACAGGATAGGCAAAATCCTCTAAACTCCCAGGATTCTCAGCAAAATTATCCTCAACATATTTCTTAGCTTCATCTATAAAATTATTATTAAAATCAGGCAATCCGGGGATTTTAATATCCTTAGGAAACTTTTTTCTATTTTTAGAATCAAAACTCCACTTCCCACCTACCGGTTTATCATCTTTATCAATTAGAATATCAAGCCGCTTTCTCTGCATCTGATAATATTTATGCTGGAAAAACTTATTATCAGCAAAATATTCTTTATTCTTAGCCCTGCTCGTTAAAAAATTAGGACTTTCCAGAATTTCTAATTCAACTCCATATTGGTCAGCAATTTCCTTGATTTCAGTCTTCAACTCTTGATTAATAGGATCAAACAAACATAGACTATTTAAATCCTTGATTATCTTCTCAAGATCAGTCACATATTCATAATAACTTACATTCAACTCACCAAATTCTGATTTAACTTCCTGCTGAAAATTCTTCATTGAAGCCCTGTGGAGCAGCAGTTTCTTTTTATTATATTTATAATCAGTAAAATATTTTTTAGCTTCATAAATTATCAGATTATTTATTTCCATTTTTTTAATTTCAGCAAAAAGCTGGTTAGGCAAGATCAAAAAGTTTTTCTTCATCTTATCACCACCCTTTATTGACTTAATTATATCATGATTTTAATATTTTCTCATAAAAGAATACTTTACCATTGATATAAATTGATGTATAATAGAATTGTAATATCTATATTGGAGGTGTAAAAATGAAATCTACTGGTATAGTAAGAAATATTGATGAACTTGGTAGAGCAGTAATACCTAAAGAATTAAGAGATACTATGGGGATAGATGTTAAAGATCCAATGGAGTTTTATGTCGAAGGCGATAAAATTATTATTAAAAAGTATGAATCAGGCTGTCATTTCTGTGGTAATATTTCCGATAACACTTATTACAAAGAGAAGTTGGTCTGCGAATCATGCATAGATGAGTTAGAGAACCTGGTTGAATAGTCTTATCTTAATCCAAAACAATAACCTATAAGAGAGTAGCTGGTATTTAAGTGCCGGTTGCTCTATTTTTATCTAAAATTATTTTTTAAATGACAAAAACTTTTAACAATACGTTAATACAATAGGAGGTGAAAAAAATGAATAAAGATATCTTAAAAGGAAAATGGACGCAACTTAAGGGTGGTATAAAGAATAACTGGGGTAAGCTAACTGATGATGATCTCAAGCAGGTAGAGGGTAATCGAGAAAAATTAATTGGGAAAGTTCAAGAAAAATATGGAAAAAGTAGAGAAGAAGCAGAAAGAGAAGTAGATAAATGGATGGACAGTCAGTAAAGCTTTATTTTCTTTAATTTAAAAGAGGGAGAGATGAAAATGTTGCAATATGCTATAGTCTTTCTTATAATTTCAATTATTGCAGGTATTTTTGGTTTTATAGGTACGGCAAATACTACGAAAACAATTGCTAAAGTCCTTTTTGCTCTATTTCTTATATTTTTCGTTTTAACATTAATATTTGGTGGTGTAGCAATCTGATTAAATTCTAAGGACCCTGCTTTAAAAAGCAGGGTTTCTAAAATCCATGGCCCATTGTTATATTTTTTTGCCAGACCTCTTGCTCAATAGATAAATCCATGAGCTATAAACTATTAGCCCGGTCATCAGGTAAATAACATAATTGCCCTGACTATCATAAATACTTAGAAAGCCCTCGCTAATCCAGTAGGGGGGGAGGATTCCAGCCAGATATCTCCAGTTAGACTCAAAGAGATATCCAATTAAAGGAGCAAGAAAAAGAATTCCTGTCCCCTTCGTTACAGCAAAGCCCTCCACCTTATTTTCAGCAAAGGCTAAAATAATTAAAACTAGCAGAATAGCATTTAAAGTTGAAAGGATAAGTACTGGCAGAGACCAGAGTAGCCTGACTTCAACCAGGTTTAAAAAATAAAGAAAAAAATATTGAAGGCAGTGCTCATTATCATAGCAAGTCCAGTCCGATACAAAATATATTCAGCTTTAGAAAGAGGAGTAACAAATAGATAGCTCAAAATATTTTCATCTCTCTCCTCTAAAATCATAAAACCGATCATCATTTCATACATCATTGGAACCAAAACATAAAAGGATTAATTTAAATGATAAGTTTAAAA
>CAYONR010000073.1:2368-7499 GCA_964405365.1 uncultured Halanaerobiaceae bacterium | reverse complement strand
AAGAAAACCTCCTATACCCTTCTTAAAGCAACAATCAGCTCAATTTCATCTGCAGCATCCTCAATTATATCAGAAATATCTGTTAATCTAGTTAGAAAATCTCTATATAAGATCTTTAAAGCAAAAGATAAATCATCTCTCTCAGCAAGCATATTTATTAGTTCTGTTTCAATTAAATCAACATCTGATTCTAAATCAGCTATTTTTTCAACATATGAAAAAGCTTGATGAATATCTTTAAATACATATTCTATTGCTTCAATTAATAAATTATACTGCTCTATTGTCAATTCTATAATTTTTTTAATTTTTGTTTTACCATCTTCAGTAACATCCATTGATTTAAGAATAATAAAATCCAGTGTACCCTCAGCATAATCAGCAGCTTTATCAGTAAATTTTAAAAGATTCATAAAATCACGTCTGGTATTTGGCACTAGAAATCTCTTTTCAATTAATAACTGAACTATTTCTCTTCTTAAATCATCGGCTTCAGTTTCAAGATTATGAACATTATAGGCAAATTCTTTAAAATCATCATTAGTACCTTCATCTAAATAAATACTTAAAGCTTTATCAAATTCTTTTAGACAATCTAAAACTTTTAAAGCATGTTTATTATATAATTTTGCAAGTTCACCAGTTTTATTGACAATTCCATTCATTAATTTCACTCCCTATAAATTTTAACTTAAAGTTGAATAAATGCAATCTTTAACAACTTTAAGATCGTATTTCTCAGTTAATTCATCAATTTTATCACTTCGTGTGCCAGGTTGCAACCAGATATATTCTATATTATTATCAGCTATTTCAGGAATAATTTTTTGACCAATCTCAGGTCTTACTACTATATCAACTACATCAATTTTTTCATCGATATCATTTATACTCTTATAACATTTAATCCCATCTATTTCCTCAAGTCTAGGATTGATAGGAAATACATTATAATCATTATCATTAAGAGCTTTAACTATTTTATAACCAAATTTCTCTTTCTTATCGCTAGCACCAACAACAGCCCAGTTCTTAAGTTTAAGACTCTCATTTTTAGAATTCATTAATATACCCCCTATAATTGATATACAGAAAAAATAACTCTGGCCAATATTTTATTGGCACAGAGTTAGTATTATAAACTATTCTTCTTCAACCAAGTCCATTGGCTCTCCACAGCAAACTAATTCGCCTCCGCCGACATCTAAAACTTTAACTTCATTACCACAGACATTACAATGGAATACCTGACCTCTTTTTGACACATTCATGATTTAGCCCCCTTGAAATTAATTATGTTAAGATAATTATATTAAAATAAATAATTACTGTCAATTAAAGTTTTTGTAAATTATTTTTAATATCATCAATCAATAGATTAGCATCTTCTAGCCCGGAAGATATTCGCAGTAAATATTGGCTTATTCCTAACTTATCTAATGTTTTTTCATCATAATCCCTATGAGTCATAAAAAATGGATATTCAATTAAAGATTCAATATCGCCTAAACTAACTGCCAGTTTAAAATAACTCAAGTTATTTACAAACTTTCTAATTTTATTAACATCTTCATCTAATTCAAAGCTAAGCATGGCACCTGGGCCAACCATCTGTTTTTCAACAATACATTCTGCTTCATCCGAACCCAATCCAGGATAATTAATAGATTTTATCATATCATGGGATTGCAAAAATTCAACAATCTTTCTGGCATTGGCTTGAGCAGCTTCCATCCTTAATTTCAAAGTTTTCATGCCCCTTAATATCAACCAGGCATTGAACGGACTCATTACACTTCCTAGTTCAGTTAAATAATTAAACTTTAAATTCATTGCATACTCT
This sequence comes from uncultured Halanaerobiaceae bacterium, assembly GCA_964405365.1. Taxonomy (GTDB): domain Bacteria; phylum Bacillota; class Halanaerobiia; order Halanaerobiales; family Halarsenatibacteraceae; genus Halonatronomonas. The sequence continues at coordinate 5,656 of CAYONR010000073.1, read as the reverse complement.
TCAGAATCAGCAACAACAATCCCGCCAACCAGATCACCATGTCCTCCTAAATATTTAGTAGCACTATGAACAACGATATTAGCACCATGATCAAGAGGATTTTGTAAATAAGGACTTGCAAACGTGTTATCTACAACTAACTTACAGTTATTCTCCTTAGCAATCTTAGCAATCTTTTCTATATCAATAACTTCTAAAGTCGGATTAGCCGGGGTTTCCAGATATAAAACTTTAGTATTCTTATCTATTGCCTGATTAAGTTGCTCTATATCATTAAAATTAACTAATTCACCTTCAATATCATAATCTTTTAACCATTCATTGATCAATTTATAACTGGAACCATATAAAATTTGATGAGCAACAATATTATCTCCTGGTTTTAATAATGACAATAATGTTGCAGAAATTGCCCCCATGCCTGAAGCAAAGGCAACTCCAGCAGCTCCATTTTCTATTTCCGCCATTTTATCTTCTAAAATCTTTAAAGTAGGATTATTGCCTCTTGTATAAACATAATCATCAGTTTCAAACTCAAAAGCAGCTTCTGCAGCTTCCAAGCTATCAAATGTAAAGGTAGAAGTCATAAATATAGGATTATTCAAGGCATTTTCAGGTTTCTTCTCTGGTTCTTTTGCATGGATCAATTTAGTTGAAAAATTATCTTTTCGCTTAATTAAAATCAACTCCTTAATTAACTATAAAGTTATCGCCTTAAGAGCAATTTTAATGCTATTTTCAATTGCTTCATCAACTTTATCGCGATGTGGATTATAATTATCAGCATCAAAATCAATTGCTACTCCATCAATTGCAAAGATACCACTGGCTGCAACTCCATGTAATGAAGCGATTAAAAATAATACGCTTGCTTCCATCTCAACAGCAAGAGCTCCAGCTTCACTATAATAATTATTAGGAAGTGGTTCAATTTCTGGATAAAAAGCTCCTACAGTTAATATGATACCACTTTGAATCTGATTGTCAGTTATATCATTTGCAGCAGTTATTAGATTTCTGGTTAAGCCCATATCAGCTATTGCCGGAAATTCTTTTTTTACTAACTGCTCAGTCAGTCCATCTTCTCTAATTGCAGCTTTAGCAATAACTATATCTCCATCTCCAATCGATAGATCTAAAGAACCTGCAGTTCCAACTCTAATTATTTCTTTTGCTCCACCTTTGATGATCTCTTCAAAACAGACTGCAGCTCCAGCTGCTCCAACACCATGAGAAACGATAGTAATATCTTGATTATTATATTGACCATTTATTAGTTTATACTCACGGTTATAAGATATTTCTTCGACATCATCAATATATTCAGATATTTTATCAACTCGTCCAGGATCACCACAGACTATAACTTTATCATTAATTTTATCTGGTGTAGTCTTTAAAATTGGCAATATCTCTTCTGACATATATATCGTCTCCTATTAAAAATTATGATCTTCTTTTATTCTTGATTTCTCTTAATCCAGAAACAAATGGTGGTTTAACTATTCCATATTCTGTTATTATACCAGTAATATTTTCTGCTGGAGTTATATCAAAAGCAGGATTATAAACTTTTATCTCATCAGGTGCGATTACTTCAGAACCTATTTTCTTTATTTCATCGGAAGACCTTTCCTCAATTTCAATTAAATCACCATGATCAAGGTTATAATCAACAGTAGACCTTGGCGCAACCACATAAAACGGCACAGAATGAACTCTAGCTAATTCTGATAGCATATAAGTTCCAATCTTATTTGCTGTATCACCATTAGCAGCTATTCTGTCAGCACCAACTAAAATCAAATCAATTTTGCCATCTCTGATTAGAGTAGCAGCAACACTATCAGCTATCAAAGTAGCAGGAATATTTTCCTCAACAAGCTCAAATGCTGTCAATCTAGCTCCCTGCAACCGGGGTCTAGTTTCATCAGCATAAACATGAATTTTTTTATTGTTAATATGAGCTTCTCGAATAACTCCTAGAGCCGTTCCATAATCAACTGTTGCCAGAGCCCCTGTATTACAATGGGTTAAGATATTAGCCGACATCGGCACTATTTTATCACCATGTTTGGCCATAGTTTTATTTATTTCAACGTCTTCACGGGCAATATTATTTGCCTCCTGTTCCAGCAATCTTATTAAAGCTTTACGATCCTGTCCACTATTCTTTTCAATAATATTAAACATTCTTTTAGTAGCCCAGCTTAAATTAACAGCAGTAGGACGAGCCTTATTTAGCTGGTCAATAGCATCTTTCATCTGGCTTAAAAACTCATTCTCACTAAGGTCATCATACTCTAAAGCAGCTAAATAAACTCCATATGCTCCAGTAGCACCAATGGCAGGCGCACCTCTAACTACCATATCAGATATAGCAAAAGCAACTTCCTGATAATCTTCGGCTTCAAAAAATTCTATTTTTTCTGGTAATTTTCTCTGATCTAATAAAATTAATGTTTCACCATCTAATTTAATTGTTTCATGTTTCATGATTACTGCCCCCTCAATTATATTCCTGAATCACCAAAACCAGTAGCTTTCCTATCACTTTCTGATAGTTTATCAACTACATTCCATTCAATCTGCTCTATCGGATGAATTATCAGTTGAGCAATTCTATCACCTTTTTTAATCTCAAAATCTTCAAGACTATGATTTACTAAGATTACACCTACTTCACCTCTATAGCCAGAATCAATAACACCTGGAGAATTTAGTACTGTTACACCATAATCTTTAGCCAGACCACTCCTTGGATAAACAAAACCGCCATATCCCTCAGGAATTGCAATCTTAATGCCAGTCTTTATCATCCTAAAGTTACCACCGGTTAAGTTACAGCTTTCAGCAGCTTTTAAATCTATACCGGCATCTTCTCCAGGATGCTGATATTCAGGTAAATCAATAGTTTTATCAATCTGTTTTATATCTATATTCATTATATCACCCCAATCTATTACCTTGCAAAAACATGGTTGCCAATCCTTACAATAACATCTCTTCTAGCCATCCAGGCCTGCTCATTAGATGTATCCGGATTATAAAAGTATAAAGCTCTGTCAGTTGGGTCCCTGCCATTAACCGCCTCTTGAGCCGCCTGTCTTGTAGTTGGTGATGGAGTTAAATTAATCTGACCATCCTCAACAGCACAGAACTGGCCATCCTGCATAATAACTCCTTTTATAGTATCAGGAAATTTATTACTAATAACCCTATTTATAATCACAGCTCCAACTGCAATCTGTCCCAGATATGGTTCACCACGTGCTTCACCATTGATTG
>CAYONR010000073.1:0-2268 GCA_964405365.1 uncultured Halanaerobiaceae bacterium | reverse complement strand
ATCTAAATCTGGCTGGGCATTGGCATTAACGTTAACTGCATAAGTTTTTTCAGTTGATAAATTTAAATCAGTATCATCATCCAGGAAATTTTTATTGAAATTCCTTTCAACAGGTTCATCATCTTCAAGAGGAATTTCTAAATCATCACCGGATCTAATCATGCCGTTACTATTTAAACCATTCCAGGAACTCAATCTATTAATACTGATGTTATAGCCCAGAGAAATCTCATAAAGAGAATCCCCTTCTTGAACAGTGTAAATCAACTTAAAATCAACAGCACTTGTATTAAGAGGATATACTAATCCAAAAATGAAAACTAAAAACATGATAAAAATAATAATTTTAAATTTTCTTCTTGATATTCTCATACTCAAGTCGCCACACCTCATTACCTAAATAATTTTACATTGCTACATTATTATATTTCTTTAAAAAATTTAAAAATCCTTCATAGTTATAAGATTAACTATTAAAATCAGGCCAGTATTTATTTAATTTGCAGTTCTTAGGTAGAGAGTCAATAAATCGACTTCCATAGCTCTTATCAAGGATTCTTCTATCAAGCAGTATAATTTCACCTTTATCTTTTTTAGAGCGAATTAAACGGCCAAATCCTTGCTTAAATTTAATAATAGCGGCAGGAAGTGACTCTTCCCAGAAAGGATTACCTCCAGATTCTTTAATTTTATCATTTCTAGCTGAAATAATCGGATCTGTAGGCACTTCAAAGGGCAATTTCATTATAATCAAACCAGAGAGAGATGCTCCTGGAACATCAATTCCCTCCCAAAAACTACTTGTACCAAGCAAGATTTGTCTCTTTTTATTTTTTAATCGTTTTAAGATAATATGCCTTGGCAGATCACCCTGAGCTAAAATATTGATATTTAGATCTTTTAAACGCTCTTTATATATATCTTTGAATTGATTGAGCATTTTATAGGAAGTAAATAAAATTAAAGTCCTACCGGCCTTCTGATCGATATAATCAATTAAATTATCTGAAATATCATTTAAAAAATTATCATCATAAACTGAAGGGATATCTTCAGGAAGATAAATTCCTATTTGGTTTTTATAATCAAAAGGTGATTCAACAATCAGTTCATTAATTTTATTTAAACCCATTTTCTTCTTAAAATAATCAAAGCTTTCATTTACTGCAAGGGTAGCAGAAGTCATAATATTAGTGGCCACTTTTTCAAAGATAACTTCATTTAAAAATTCATCTACCTCAAGCCTTGCATTTCTCTGAATATAATTATTATTTCCTTTATTAAACCGTTTCTCTATCCAGAAAACATATTCATCTAAATGATCTTTATAGTTTAAGTTAATTTCAAGTGAGTCAGCCATCTCATTTAATCTACTTAAATATGCATTAATTTCAATCAAAGGATTTTCTTCACCTGTTGATTTTATATCAAAATTTGATTCAATTAAGTCAAATAGATTTTCAAATTTATAAGCAGTCTTCTTTAAAAGCGAGATTAACCTATCGCCGTAGTCCTTCCAATCATCAATATTACTATTTTTATTAAATGTATTCTCCTTTAAACGTAATTTCCTTGAACTTTCTTTCTTCATGAGAGAACCTAATTCATAATTATATTGACGATTCAACTCCTCTATTTTATTCAGATTAGGAAATAATTCTTTATCAATAATATTAATTATTTCTTGTCTGTCATCAGGATGAATATTATACTCATCTTTTCGTATCCTGATTAAAGGAGAATGAGTTGAATTCATTATTCTGTTAATTAAATTATTTAATGCTGGGGGATAAAAATCTTGACCACTGATCTTTGTAGCAACTTCAGTTAAATTATGGGCTTCATCAATTATCAATTCCTGATAATCAGGTAATACACTATAAGCTTTATTTTTCAAAATGCCATCTGCTAATAATAGATGATGGTTAACAACTAAAATATCGCTCTGATAAACTGATTTTCTAGCTCTTTGAAAATAACATTTCTTAAGATATGGACAGGCTGAATTTAAACACATATCAGATTCTGAAGCAAATTCAGACCATAAATTATTATCTATCTTTAAGGTGAGATCACTTTTTGAACCATCAAAATTCTGGTCATTAGTCTGATCTTCAATATATTGAGCAATATTCTTTAATTCAGAGTTATTATCATTTCTTTTTAATACATTCTTTAGTTTTCGATAACAGATATAATTAGACCTACCCTTGACAAGAGTAGCCTTAAAATCAAAGGGCATAATTTCTTTTAAAAATACCAGATCTT
>CAYONR010000072.1:0-7581 GCA_964405365.1 uncultured Halanaerobiaceae bacterium | reverse complement strand
TATCCAGGTTTTTTTTATTGCAATATAATGTTATAATAATATGAGAAAAGAAATAGATCATTTTTAATAGTAAAATTAAAATACAAGATTAAACAGGGAGATGATTATATGAATGATATAAAGAGAACTATTATCTTAGTTCTTGATAGTGTTGGCATTGGAGAATTACCAGATGCAGAGGAATATGGTGATATAGGTGCAGATACATTAGGAAATATAGCAAAAGCAGTCGGAGGTTTAGATCTGCCAAACCTGGAGCAATTAGGTCTAGGTAAAATTAAAGAACTTGAAGGTTTGGATAGTGAAGTTGAAGCTAAAGGTATTTATGGCAAGATGGCAGAAACTTCAAAAGGAAAAGATACTACAACAGGCCACTGGGAACTGGCTGGACTTGTTTCTACTAAGCCTTTCCCTAAATATCCAGATGGCTTTCCAGATGAAATAATTGATCCGTTTTTAGAAAAGACTGGATTTGATGGCATCTTAGCTAATAAGCCGGCTTCAGGTACAGTTATCATTGAAGAATTAATAGATGAGCATTTAGAGACTGGTAATCCGATAGTCTATACATCTGCTGATAGTGTCTTTCAGATAGCAGCCCATGAAGATGTAATCCCAATTGAGAGACTTTATGAGGTCTGTGAAATAGCCAGAGATATTTTAACTGGAGAGCATGGTGTAGCCAGAGTAATAGCCCGGCCATTTGTTGGAGAACCTGGTAACCTGGAGAGAACAGACCGGAGAAAGGATTTTTCTCTGGAGCCACCGAAGCCGACATTGTTAAATATATTAGAAGATGCTGGCCAGGATGTTATTGGAGTTGGCAAAATAATAGATATTTTTGCCGGTAGCGGTGTAACAGAATCTAACCATGTTATTAATAATATGGAATGTGTAGATGCCACCCTTGATTATATGGATAAGGGTGAAGAAGGTTTGATTTTTACAAATCTTGTTGAAACCGATATGATCTATGGCCACCGTCGTGATGTTGATGGCTATTATCAGGCTTTAAGAGATTTTGATAATAGGCTACCTGAAATACTTGCTTCCTTAAAGCCGACAGACATGTTAGTAATAACTGCGGACCATGGTTGTGATCCAACCTATGAAGGAACAGATCATACTAGAGAATATGTACCTCTCTTGATGGTAGGTCAGAAATTAAAGTCAGATAAAAGGCTGGAGACGAGAGAAAGCTTTGCTGATTTAGCTGCAACAATTGCAGAGATTCATGATGTAGAGCCAACGTTTGATGGTAAGTCATTTGTAGAAAAAATTATTAATTAGTCATAAAGGAGATGGTTATGAAATGGAAATTGTAGAGAAGATAAAAAAGGCAGAAAAATATATTAAGAGTAAGATTGATATTGAGCCAGAGTTTGGTCTAATCTTAGGTTCAGGTTTAGGAGTTTTAGCTGAAGAGATAGAAAATCCAACAAAGATTCCTTATAGCGAGATACCTGGATTCCTTGAATCTGATGTTGAAGGCCATAATAATCAACTGGTTGTCGGTACACTTGAAGGCAGAAATGTAGTGGCTCTCCAGGGCCGGTTTCATTATTACGAAGGTTATAATATGACTGATATTACATTGCCAGTAAGAGTTATGAATCTTCTTGGCTGTGAGGGATTAATTGTAACTAATGCAGCTGGAGGTGCCAATCGTAATTTCGATCCAGGCGACTTCATGCTTATCAGCGACCATATTAACTTTATGGGCGATAATCCATTGATTGGCAAAAATCTCGATGATTTTGGTCCCCGTTTTCCAGATATGACAACTGCCTATGATCCAACCTGGCAGTCGATAGCTACTGATGTAGCCGCTGAAAATGGCATTGTTTTGCGCCGGGGTGTTTATTGTGGCTGTTCAGGGCCTACCTATGAAACACCGGCTGAGATTAGAATGCTAACCAATCTTGGGGCAGATGCTGTAGGTATGTCAACTGTACCAGAAGTAATAGTTGCCAATCACCAGGGTATGCGGGTACTTGGTATTTCCTGTATAACCAATATGGCCGCAGGAATTCTACCAAAACCTCTTGATCATAGTGAAGTAGTTGAGATTGCAGAAGAGGTCAGGCCTGAGTTTATTAAACTTGTAAGGAGCCTGCTTAAGGAGCTGAATCTTTAATGAGAATGTACGATCTTATTTATAAAAAACGAGAAGGTGAAGAATTAACTCCAGAAGAGATAGAATGGATTATCTCCGGCTATACAGCCGGGGATATCCCTGATTACCAGATCTCTGCCTGGGCTATGGCAGTTTTTTTTAAAGGGATGGAAGCTAGAGAGACGGCCAGCTTAACAGAATCAGTTGTTAATTCTGGTGAGCAGATAAATTTAAGTAGAATTTCTGGTGTAAAGGTTGATAAACACAGCACAGGGGGAGTCGGAGATACAACTACTCTGGTTCTGGTACCTCTTGTGGCAGCTGCCGGTGTGCCAGTCCCTAAAATGTCAGGTAAAGGGTTAGGTCATACCGGTGGAACTATTGATAAATTAGAGTCAATTCCTAGCTTTAACTGTGAGTTAGAAACAGAAGATTTCTTTAACCAGATTGAAGAGATCGGAGCTGCTATTGTTGGTCAGACAGGTAACCTAACTCCAGCAGATAAGAAATTATATGCTTTAAGAGATGTTACTGCGACTGTAGATTCAATCCCATTAATAGCAAGCAGTATAATGGGTAAAAAGATTGCTGGCGGTGCCGATGCAATGGTTTTAGATGTTAAGACAGGTAGTGGAGCTTTTATGCAGAAACAGGAAGATGCTCGCAAACTGGCTAAATTAATGGTTGATATAGGTTCAGAATTAGGTCGGAAGACAATGGCTGTATTAACTGATATGAGTCAGCCTTTAGGAGAGGCCGTCGGTAATGCATTAGAGGTTAAAGAGGCAATTGAAACTTTAAAGGGCAATGGACCTGAAGATCTAACTCAACTTTCTTTAAAATTAGGAGCAGCTATGTTAGTTGCTGGACAATATGAATCAGACTTAGCTGAGGCGGAAAAAAGACTTAAAAAATTAATTGATAATGGTGCCGGTGAGGCTAAATTCAAAGAGATTGTAAAGGCTCAGGGAGGCAATCCAGAGATAGTCGATAATCCTGAACTCCTTCCTCAGGCAGAAAATATTTATGAATTAAAGGCAGATAAATCAGGTTATATAGAAAATGTGACAGCCCGGGAAGTAGGCCTGGTGGCAATGGCACTGGGAGCAGGTAGAGCCAAAAAAGATGATATTATTGATCCTGCTGTAGGTATTGAAGTTACAGCCCATAGAGGAGACAAAGTAGAAACTGGAGATATTTTAGCCAGAGTTTATTACAATTTGGATAAAGAGCCTGAAGAAGAGATTAAGCGTTTAAGAGATGCTTATACTATCAGTTCTGAAAAGCCTGAAGAGTTAGAGTTTATAATTGATTTAATTGAATAGAAAATTAGATAATAACTTGTTGAAGAGTTAAGGAGTGAAAAAAATGACAGTTTTTAATCAAGAGCGCCTCCCTATAGAAATCTTTCAGATTGATCGAGAAAGAATGGTAGAGGGCTGGTATTCAGATGCCTATTTCCGAAATATTAGCAAGATTTTAAATCGACTATCTGATGAAGGCTATTCCTATAAAAATTCAGATGGTTATGAAGTTGATATTGGGGATATAGAGGTTGAGGTGCAGATATTTCCTAGAAGGAGGCCATTCTGTATTGTTGGAGGGGTAGATGAGGCTCTGGCAATTTTAAAGACCTGTACCGGTTATATAGATGATAAAGGCAAATTTGTTAATACCTTTGATCAACTAGAGGTTGAAGCAATGCATGATGGAGATAAAGCATTTTATAAAGGGGACCCGGAAAATGTGGAGCCTGTTATGAAAATAAGAGGTAAATATCGCCATTTTGCAATTCTGGAAACGCCTATGATCGGCTCGCTGACAGAGGCTTCGAGAATAGCTACTAATGTCTTTTTAGTTTTAGAAGCTGCTAAGGGTAAGGATATTTTATTCTTTCCAGCCAGGTTTGCCCATTATAAACAGCAGGCAATCCATGGTTATGCCTATTCTCTTGGAGTAAAAGCATATAATGAAGAATTCGGGGCAAATAGCCACCGTTTTATTTCTACAGATGAACAGGGAGCCTGGTGGGGAGGAAAAGGGGCTGGAACTGTCAGCCATTCCTATATAGCCTCGTTCTTAGGCGATACAACAGAGGCAATGCTACAGTTCTGTCGTCAGATGCCAGCTGATCTGAATAGAATAGCCCTGGTAGATTTTAATAATGACTGTGTTGGAACAACTCTCGATGTTTTAAGAGAGATGTATAAGTATTATAGTTATCATAAAAAAGATGGTAATGCCAAACAGGCTCAAAAATATAAGCTTTTTGGTGTTAGACCAGATACAGGTTCAAATCTAAGGGATGTTTCAGTCGAACCCTTAGGTGATAAAAAACTTGATAATGGTGTCAATGCCAGGTTGGTCTTTAAATTAAGAAGCGCTATTGATCAAGCCTATAAAGACTGGGATATTGAATCTGAAGACGAACTCGAGAGAGCTAAAGAATACTGTGAAAATGTTAAAATTATAGCTACAGGAGGGTTTAAGCCTGATAAGATTAGCCAGTTTGAAAATAGTCAGGTTCCAGTAGATATCTATGGTGTTGGTAGCTGGCTTTTATCAAATAGTTCAGTTGAAAATACCAAGAATGATTTTACAGCAGATGTCGTTAGAGTTAAGATCAATGGAGAATGGAAGGATATGGCCAAAGAAGGCAGAAGGCCATGTTATAATGATAAACTGGTGAAAGTCGATTAGCTATAGAGCGTTTATTAGTTTTACAGTCAGGAAAGGGGCATTTATATGGAGATTGTTGTCTCCCATCAACTAACAGATTTAGATGGCCTGGCAGCCATGTTTGCTGCTGCCAGAATATATCCTGAGGCCCGGCCTGTCTTCGTTGGCAGGCTCCATCAGATGGTCAAGGATTTTATGGCCCTTTATCGGGATGAGATAAATGTACTTGAGATTGAAGATATTGATTTAAACCAGGTCACCAGGGTAATAATCTGTGATACTTCAGAATTAGATCGCCTTGGTCCTTTAGAAGATAATATTAACTGGGATGAGGTAGAAGTAATCGTTTATGACCATCATCCCCATAATGAACTGCCCTGGGCCGATAGAGATTTAAGCCAGAAAGTAGGCTCAGCAACAACGATTTTAATTCAGGAGATAATGTCGGCTGGAATTAATATTGATGCAGTTGAAGCGACATTATTTGCTTTAGGGATTTATGCAGATACAGGCAACTTTGCCCACTTAAATACTACAGCCGCTGATCTTGAAGCAGCGGCTTATCTGCTTAAAAATGGGGCTAAAATAAAAATTATAAATCAATTTCTGCAGCAGAAACTTGATAATGATCAGAAAGAGGCTTTAAGCCAATTTCTACCTGCCCGTCAAGATTTAAATTATAATGGCGTTAAATTTAGCCTATTCACAGGTAAGCTCAATAAATATGTTAGAGGTTTAAATAAAGTTGTTTCCAGAATCAAAGAATTGTATCATCTACCAACAATTTTTCTGCTGGCTGAAGCAGAGGGCCAGATAGATTTAATCGGTCGCTCCAGTGATGAGGCAGTTAATATTGGCCGAATTTGTGATCGTTTTGATGGCGGAGGCCATCCTGGGGCCGGAGCAGCCAGACTTTCTCCACCATTAGATAAGGCTGAAAGTAAGTTGAAAAAAGTTTTAAAAACCGAGCTTTCGCCGAGACAGGTTGTCAGTTCGATAATGAGTGCACCAGTTAGAACTTTATCTCCTGAAACTACCATTGCAGAAGCTGAAAAAGCCCTGGATCGGTATGGCCATAATGGCTTAATAGTAGTTGAAGATAAAGAAGGAAGTCCAATTCTCGAAGAAGATATTGTCGGGGTATTCTCAAGAAGGGATCTTGACAAGGTTAAAGGCCATGATTTAATGCATGCCCCGGTTAAAGGTTATATGTCCAGAGAAGTGGTAATTATTAATGCTGATGCATCTATACAGGATGCTCAGGAAGAGATGGTCCGCTATAATATTGGTAGATTGCCTGTAATTGATAACGGCAAAATGGTAGGAATAATTACCAGAACAGATTTACTTGATGCCTATTATGACGACGAATCGCCTCAGCACTATCAACATACATATGGTAGTTCCATGGTGGAGATAGAGACAAGAAAGACTGACCTTACAGGTCAATTCAATAAACTGCCTTCGAAGTTAAAAGATCTTTTTAAATTTTGTTCTTCTCTTTCGGCTTCAAGAGATAGCCGCTTATTTATTGTTGGCGGTCTGGTCAGAGATTTTCTCTTAGGTATTGAAAATAAAGATCTTGACCTGGTAATTGAGGGGCAGGTTGAACCATTTTTAGCCCAGCTTGCTAAAGAGCTTGATGTTGATTATCAATATAATGATCGTTTTCAGACAGGGAGTCTTAATTATTATGATTATACCCTGGATTTAGCCCAGGCTAGAAGTGAATATTATCCAATGCCTGGCAGTCTGCCAGAGGTTGAAAGTGCAGGTATCCTTGAAGATCTATTTAGACGGGATTTTACAGTCAATGCCATGGCAATAGCCTTATTTCCAGAAGAGTTTGGTTATCTCTATGATTATTTTAATGGTTATCAGGATATAAAAAATGAAACAGTCAGGGCCCTCCATAGGTTCAGTTTTTTAGATGATCCGACAAGAATAATTAGAGGTTTAAAATTAAGTTTATCTTTGGGTTTTCAGTTTGAATCAGAGACAGAGAATCTAATGAAGGAAGCATTAAAAAGAGGGGAATTTACAGGACTTTCATTAAATAGGGTTTTAAGAGAGTTAAAAGATTTATTCTATCGTTTTCATGATGATAGCAATCTTCAGAAGCTTTTAAAGAGACTTCCGGTGATTAAATTATTAGACTATAGTTTTGAATATACTGAAAAGACAGACCAGGATTGGAAGAGACTGGAAGAAAGCCTTGCATATTTGGACTCAAAAGATTATAATATAAAGGAATGGGAAGTTAAATTAGTTCTTGTATTACGCAATCTTCCAGGTGGTATTAGATCCAAGATTAATTTGACTAATAAAGAAGAACAGTTATTGAACTTTATTAATAGGCTTCCTGAAAATACTGAAAGGATTTTTTCTTTAGAAGAGCCAGTAGAGCTGGCAGAAGAACTGGATAAATTAGAGCCTGAAGAACTGGCTTTAATTCATAGTTTTAAAGAAGATAGCTATCATAGAAGTCGACTTGAATTTTATCTTAATGAATTAAGGAATATTGAAATTGAGATAGATGGAAATGATCTGATAGATTTAGGGCTGGAACCAGGTCCTGAAATAAGAGAGATTCTGGCAAAAGTCCGTAAAAGAAGGTATCAGGGAAGAATTAAAGATAGGAAGTCACAAATTGAATTAGCCCGGAAGCTAATCAACGAATATCAGAAGCAATAGTTTGCTATTATTAATGGAGGTTAAATAAAAAGTGGATAATATAATGCAATTGATCTTATTATTACCTGTTTTGCTCTTATCACTTTCTTTGC
>CAYONR010000071.1:0-7584 GCA_964405365.1 uncultured Halanaerobiaceae bacterium | reverse complement strand
AGACTGGTAATATCGTTAGATATTCAACAACTTCAGCCGGAACCCAGAGAATGCAAAATGTCGGTAGAGCTGAAGTAACTGAACTCGATAGAAATAGCGGATTTGCTGATAGTTATGACTTAAGTTTATCACCTCAGGAAGGCGATGTCATAAGATTTACAATTGAAGAAGTTACTGTTCCTGTAACAAGAAATACAATCAAAGTGGTTGAATTAGAGAATTTCAGGATTGAAATTTATGCACCTGTTAGAGATCGAGATAGAGTTACCTTTTATGGAACAGCATACAGTTATGAAAAGAATGCTGAACTTGAGGTTATATTAGGATCAAGATCATTTCATGACCATAATAATAACAGAACAGCAATGACAGGGAAAAGAGTTTCACTAGGTGACTGGAATAGATCGTCTGGAGATGTTGCCAGAATCAGTGACACTATAAATAGAAACGAAGTTAAGGATATAAGCTGGAGTTTCACCAATGTTCCCTCAAATGCAAATAAATTATCACGTGTTGACTTATGGGTAGATACTGATTATGAAGGCAGAGTTGTTATTGAGCTTAGAGATATTCACCTATAATCTCTCCTTATTAATTAGGATGAGAATTATATTTTTAAAATTTGAAAGGAGAGATTTATTTTGAAATCAAAATATAAATATTCATTTATAATTGTAATATTTGTATTATTTATTTTTGTCTTATCAGCATGCACTTCTACAGGTACAGAAAATGACGACTTGATTAGAACACAAGATCTAAGATTAGAAATAGCAGGTAATGGAGGAGTTTTATTAGATTCTTTATATCATGATAGTCCAGTGTTTATTTCATCAAGCACAACAAGAAAACCAAGATTAAATTCAGATGTTGAACTTACAGCTTATCCTTATCCTGAAAATAATTTTTTGTTCTGGGTAGGCGATTATAAAGAACTCGAAAAAAAAGCTGAACAAACTATTTCAATGGATGAGGATAAGGAACTAATAGCAGTATTTGAAAACCTTGATATATTATATATGGCTGGTAATATTAATCATGCCTGGGGGCATAATAATGTTATCGGTTACTGGAAAGCAATTATTGGACATGATGAATTAGAGGGAGAAGCCTTTAAAGACGGCACTTTAGAATTATATGCCAGAGAAACTATTGGTAGAGAAAGAAATTATTTAAAAGTTTCTGATAAAGAAGTAATAACTGGTACAATCAGTGCTGGTGAAATTGCTTATGAAGGACCACAAACAGCTGATACTAGCCCTGCAGAGTTTGAATATATTGCAGCAATCATGAGAGTTGAAGAATCTATTGACGATGAAATGTTAGTATTTGCTTATGCTGAATATGAAGAGCAACAACAAATAGAAATAGTTATTTTACCTTTTGCTTACTATGAGGTATATGAAGATACACTCGATAAATATGATGAAAATGATTATACACCATTTAAAGATAAAGTCATAGAAATAATAAGATCTTATGAAAATCATGAAGATGCTGACTATTTATCAGGTAAAACCATAGAAGTATTAGACCCATTCTAAACTCAATATAACACTCAAACCCCCTGCCAGCACAAACAGCAGGGGTTTTCTTTTGCCAAAAATCAAACAGAAACCTCTAAATCACCAAGCTTATGCTCCATCATCTCAACAAAAGTCAGCGCCAACTCTGGATCAAACTGCTCACCAGCCTCATCTCTTATCTCCTGCAGTGCTTCTTCAGGCGAAATCATATCCTTATAAACCTGTTTATTAGTCATAATATCATAGGCATCAACTATCGCCAGTATCCTTGCCAGTAATGGAATCTCTTTTTCTTCCATCCCCTGAGGATAACCAGTTCCATCCCAGCGCTCATGGTGACAGAGTATTGAATCAGCAACACCGGCATATTTCTCAGTCGATAGAGCAATCCTATAACCTCTCTCAGGATGTTTTCTTATCTCGTCCCAGTCTTCCTCTGTCAACGGCCTCCGATCAAATAAAATATCATCAGAAAGGGTCGCCTTTCCAATATCATGAACTATCGCTAGCAATGATAGCTTACTTATATCAGAATCGCCAAGTCCAATTTTTTCTCCTAAATCCTGGGCCAGACTTGCCAGCCTGAATGAATGCTCCTTGGTCTCGTGACCTTTTGACCTCAAATCCTCCAATAAATGGCCAAGAATCTCATTCTTAATCGAACTACTTTCATTCATTTTCTTCACATACATCTCTTCCTCGGCCTGCCGTAAGATTGACTCTTTTCGCTGTTTTGGCCTGGTTTTAGTAGCTGAACCAACAGCCAGAGAAATAGGGACCCTTGAATCCCTATTAACTTTTTCTGATTCCTTCTTAATCCTCTGACAGATTTCATGAGCTTTAACTTCATCTGTTTGCGGCAATAACAGAATAAATTCATCTCCAGCCCAGCGAGCTGCAATATCCTCCTGGCGACAGCTCTTCTTTAAGATTCTGGCCGCAGCTTCCAGCACCTCATCACCTTTCTGATGGCCAAATGAATCATTAATTATCTTCAAGCCATTAAGATCAGCCATAATAATGCTCATCGGCAACTGTCTCTCAGTATCAAGCCGCTTAAACTCCTCTTCAAAGAATCGCCTATTATAGAGACCGGTCATACTATCATGATATAATATGTAATCCATCTCTTCTTCCTGTTCCTTAATCTCAGAAATATCCTGCAAAAAAGCAAACTCATAACATTTATCCTTATATTCAAGATAAGCAGAATTAATTCTTGCTGGAAATATTTCTCCTTCTTTAGTCTGCAACATTTCTTGAAAATTTATACTACCCTCTTCTTTTAATTTTGGCCAATATCTTATCTGATCATCTCTATCATAATCATGAACGATCTCCCAAACATCCATTCCAATTAATTCACTTTTATCATACCCCAGGCGCCTGGCCGCCTCCTTGTTAACAAATTCAATTTTTCCGGTTTTATCAACTCGAAAAATCATGGCCGGAATATTTTCCACTGAAAACTCAAGTAACTCTAGTTTTTTCTCTACTTGCTGTTCTTCAGTAAAATCCCAGAGCATCCCTAAAACATAGTCTTCTTTTTGAGGAAATTCAACCAGCCGCTGTTTTTCCTGAATCCAGCGAGTTTTACCCTCTTCTGGTTGAAGCTTATAATCAGCTAGAGTCACTTCTTTCTGCTGATATAACTCAGGTATCCGATTCCTCTGCTTCTTTAATTCATCTAGACCAAGATCTTCATTACCGTTATATGGGTCGAATGTTCCCTTCTCAATATCAAAAATATTATTGATATTAGGGCTAACATAATTTTTCTCAGGCCAACCATCAACTATTTTATAACTATAAATCCCCAGTGAGGTTTCAGTAAAAAGTTCTCCTATCTCTTCATAACATGTTCTAAATCCTTCAAACCTTGAACCTTTAACCTTTAAATATGTATGGAGACCAAAAGCTGTAGCACCATAAAGCAATACTGCCAGCAAAATAAATAGGCTAACTCCCGTAGTATTAATTCCATTAATTATCAAAATAGCTCCAGTAACAAATGAAGCTAATAAACCTCCTTTAATCTTAAACTGAGTTGTTGCTATGATAATCAAAGGAAATGCTAATAGAGACTGCTGAATCGGGGTGATAAAAAAAGTTAAAATAGTAAATATTAAAGAAAAAATACAGATCAAAAGACAGGTAGAGTTATTATAATCTGTTTGCTCCTCTAACTTGTCATCATGATTACTAATATTCAAAATAATCACCCCTTCTCAAATTTTATATTTGCTGTAAATTAACATTTCATTTAAATGTCGATAATCGACATTTTTCATAGTACTTTAGTACTGCTAAATTTATTTTATCAGATAATTAATAAAATAACAAGAGAAAATTTCCTGTATAAGGATAATATTTATAAATAATAATAATTACTGGTAAATAAAAAAGCGCCAGGCAAGTACCTGGCACCTCTATAAAAAACTATAAACTTGTTACATGAACGACCTCCGGTGAAGCGGGCAGGGGCCGCATTCATCAATAGCCGCCATATGTTCAGCGGTCCCATAACCTTTATTACTCAAAAAATTATATTCAGGATACTCTTCATGATACTGATCCATCAGGTTATCTCTGGTAACTTTGGCCAGCACCGAAGCAGCAGCAATTGCATTAACCCTGGCATCGCCATCTATGACAGCCTGCTGGGGTAAGTCAACACTATCAAGCCTTAAGCCACCATCCAGCAATAGATAATCAGGCTCCCTATCCAGCTTGCTAATAGCAGTCCTGGCAGCCAGCCTAACAGCTTCGCCAATATTAACCTGATCAATAGTTTCATTATCAATCAGAGCCACAGCCGAGCTTATCGCCTTCTCTCTAATCTCAGAGGTCAGGCTCTCCCTCTTAGCAGCTGAAAGTTTCTTGGAATCATCAAGACCAGCAATGTGAATATCCGCCGGCAAGATTACAGCCCCAACTGCCACCGGACCGGCCATCGGCCCTCTCCCAGCTTCATCAATTCCACAAATATACTGATAGCCCTGCTCCTGCAAACTTGCAGCATGCTGATTCCGCTTCTTCCAGGCCTTAAGGTCGATACTGGCAGCGAGTTGCTTCTTTTCCAGTCTGCCAGCTAGCTTAATGGCACCTTTCCGGCTATCGCCTTTTAAAGCTGCAATCAACTCATCAACTTCATCAGAAAGTATCGCCAGATCACCAAAACCATCGCTATTATAATCGGCTTCAATCTCTGCCAACCTTGCTTTCACATAATTTTTTAGCTCTTTTATTGTATAATCGCCAGGCTCAAAAACATTCATAATTAAGCTCCCTCCGGAGGTTCTTCTAAACTTACAGGTCCCAGGATTCCATCCTGAAACTCCTGGAGCAAGATCCTGGCAGCTCTCTCCCGATCAACCTTACCACCAGACATCAGACAGCCTCTATTTCGGCCTAAATCTGCCAACAGGTCATAGCTATGGCCGGCCAGTTGGACTAGATTATAACGCTCTTTTAAAACATCAGGGTTTAATTCCATCAAATACTCGATCAATTTGCAACCTAAAAGTTCATAATCAATAATTTCTGGCCGAATCATCCCACAGATAGCAAGCTTATAGCCATGTTCCTTATCTTTAATATCAGGCCAGAGCAGCCCTGGAGTATCTAGTAATTCAACCTGACTGCTAACCTTAACCCACTGCTGACCTCTGGTAACACCTGGTTTCCTACCAGTCTTAGCCCTGCTGCCACCGGCCAGTTTATTAATCAATGTCGACTTACCGACATTTGGCAGGCCAACAACCATAGCCCTTAATTTGCGGCTGTTTAAGCCTTTTTCCTTCCGGGCAGCCTTTACCTCCTGATAATAATCCTTAAGCTTATTCTTAAGGTTTTTAAGCCCCTGACCGGTCTCTGGTGATACAGCCAGGGCATTACCATCAAAGTATTCCAGCCAGCGATCTGTCACAGACTGCTCGGCTAAATCTACCTTGGTCAAAAGCGTTATAACAGGCTGGTCTGCCAGTAAATTCTGGAGTTCCGGATTGGCACTGCTCTCTGGCAACCTGGCATCCCTTAGCTCAATCACGACATCTACTAAATTCAACTTTTCTTTTATCTGCCGAGTAGCTTTGGCCATATGGCCAGGATACCAGTTAACTTTATCTGACATGATATCAGTCTCCTTTTTAAAAATATATTACGCTAATCAAAAAAAAGGGCGAGAGCCAGCCGGCCCTGCACCCTGATAATTCAGTAATTAAAATATGTTGCCAGTCTAACTGGCTCTGTCTTACTCAGGCTTTGGAGCCCGGGCTTTTTCTTTAACTTTAGCCTTCTTACCCATTCTTTCTCTCAGATAATACAGCTTGGCCCTGCGGACATCACCACGGCGGACAACTTCAATATCAGCAATAGTCGGTGAATGAACAGGGAATGTTCTTTCAACACCAACACCGTGAGCAACCTTTCTAATTGTAAAGGTCTCTCTGGCACCGGCTCCCTGACGGCGAATAACAGTACCTTCAAAAGGCTGACTTCTTGTCTTCTCGCCTTCCTTAACTCTTACCTGTAATTTAAGAGTATCACCTGCAATAAATTCAGGTATATTCTCATTACGATTTTCTTTATCTATTTTATGAAAGATATTCATCTTATTTCCTCCTTTCGTTCTTGAGATTAGCTGACCTCTCCACTGGCTACCTTACTTCCACCAGGGACTGGCCAGAAGTCTATCCAGAATAATCGAAACTGCACTCCTGACTGAGAGATGATTGTAGTCACCTCTACCATGTACTGGAGCTAACAGCATATCACATTGGTCTAAAACTTTATGGCTTAAGCCCCAGCCAGTACCGAAAATTATCAGATAAGGCCGGTCACTTTCTATAAGCTGACTCCGAAGTTCTTTAAAGCTTACTGGATCAATATCCTTATAGCTTTTAGCAGAGGTTGTAACTAATACCGGCTCTTTGCCAGTCTCCTCTTTTATCTGCCTCGATGCATCTTCAAGGGTATCAACTACCTCGAGGACTGAAAATGCCTCATGTCTGGTAGAATTATAATCAGCACCTTTGCCACCGGTCCAGTATTTCTGCATCCGATGAACTAAAGCCTGCTGAGACTCTAGTTGATTAATTACAAAATACCGGCTCGCATCATATGTCCTGGCCACCCTTGAAATATCATGAAGATCAAGGTTTGTAATTGTAGTAGTAATCTCATCACCTAATTTATTATAAACCGGGTGATGGACCAGCGCCAGATAAATATCTGCTGCTGGAGTCTGATTAATTGCATTATTATCTTCTGCCATTATTATTATCATCCTCGATTTCAGCTTTGACTTCTCTTAATAATTCCTCTTCTTCTTCTGTTAAGTCTTTCTCTGCCAGTAAATCCGGCCTGCGCAATAGAGTCCGCTTAATCGACTGCTTCCTCCGCCACCGGTTGATTCTGGCATGATGACCACTTAACAGAACATCTGGAACTTCCTGATCTTTGTAATCTCTAGGCCTGGTATAATGGGGATAATCAAGTAATCCATGATAAAAAGAATCCTCTTCAGCAGATGCACTGGTGCCAACAACACCTGGTAGCATCCTTGAGACTGCATCTATTAAAACCATGGCAGGCAATTCGCCACCGGTTAAGACATAATCTCCAATTGAAATCTCTTCATCAACTATTTCCTGGCGAATTCTCTCATCTATCCCTTCATAATGGCCACAGAGCAAGATTAATCCTGGCTCATCAGCCAGTTCTTTAACTTTTGGCTGGTCAAGCCGCTGGCCCTGAGGTGAAAAGAAGATTGTCTTCGAATCCTGCTGACGGTTCTCAATCACAGAGCTATACGCTCTGTCTATCGGCCCTGGCTGCATTACCATGCCAGCGCCACCGCCATAAGGGGTATCATCTACCCTATTATGTTTATCCTGACTAAAATCCCTGATATCAACAGGATTGATCTCTAAAAGACCATTCTCAATGGCCCGACCAGTTATGCTGTGGCCTAAAGGCCCTGGAAAAATCTCAGGAAATAAAGTTAAGATGTCGAAGTACATTTCTCTCAGCTCCTGGCTTTAAAGTTCCAGTAATC
>CAYONR010000070.1:0-7613 GCA_964405365.1 uncultured Halanaerobiaceae bacterium | reverse complement strand
CATATTTTTTAGCAAAATCAAAATCTCTCTGGTCATGGGCAGGAACAGCCATTATAGCACCTGTACCATAATCCATTAACACATAATTAGCAATATAAATAGGAATCTCTTCTCCTGATAAAGGATTAACTGCTTTCACCCCTGTATCTATTCCTAGTTTTTCTGAATCTGGAGAAGTCCTATCTTCCTCTTCCTGCTGGCCAACCATATCAATAAATTCATTTAATTCGGCTTTTTTTCCTGATATTTCAAGGAACTTTTCGACAAGTGGATGTTCTGGAGCTAAAACCATATAAGTTGCACCATAAATAGTATCTGGTCTAGTCGTGAATACCTCAATCCGGTCATCTGTAGCTGGAACCGGAAAGTTTATTAAAGTTCCCTCACTTCTACCAATCCAGTTTCTTTGCATAGCTTTAACTCTATCTGGCCATTCATCTAAAAATTTATGGTCATCAAGTAATCTATCTGCATAATCAGTAATTCTTAAAAACCACTGAGCCAACTTCTTTTTCTCTACATGTGTTTCACAGCGCTCACAGGCATCATCAACAACCTGTTCATTTGCAAGTACAGTTTCGCAACTTGGACACCAGTTAACAGCGGCTTTTTTCCTATAAGCTAAATCATTATTAAACATCTGAATAAAGAACCATTGAGTCCAGCGATAATAGTCTTGACTGGCTGTTGTAACTTCTCTATCCCAGTCATAGCTAAGACCTAAACTTTTCATCTGCCTTTTCATCTCAGTTATATTATCCCAGGTCCAGTCTTTCGGATGAATATTCCCATGTTCAATTGCTGCGTTTTCAGCTGGAAGACCAAAGGCATCCCAACCCATTGGATGCATTACATTAAAACCCTGCATCCTCTTATAACGGGCAATTACATCGCCAATCGAATAGACTCTTACATGGCCCATATGTAATTTCCCTGATGGATAAGGAAACATTTCCAGCACATAATGTTCTGGCCCCTCTTTAATATTCACTTTATCTAATTCAGCATTTTCCCATTTTTCTTGCCATTTCTTATCAGACTTTTGAAACTCATATTGTTCTGCCACTAATATCATCCCCTCTAATTAAATATTATAAATAATTAAAACCTCATCCCAAAAAGAAAGGGACGAGGTTTATATACCCGTGGTACCACCCAAATTAACCTTATAAAACAAGGCTCACTCAAAACATTAACGCTGTTAGACGTCAGAAGCTAATTTATTCACTTCTGAAACTCAAGAATGAGTTCAGCACAGGGACTGATACCGGATCCCAGCACCTCCGGCTCTCTTTAATCAGTTTAAAGCTTACTACTTTCTATCATTGTTTATAAAATATTTATATATTAAAATTATATGATTATTTAATTTGCCTGTCAAGGAGTTTCTATGCATCTTCTAATAATTTTTTAGCATCTGCCCATAATCTTTCTAAATCATAATATTCTCTCTCTTGATGGTGAAAAATATGAACAATAATATCCTGATAATCTAATAAGATCCAGCGCCCCTGATTTCTTCCGGCAATTTTATGGGGTTCTATGCCCTCTTCAGCTAAAGTATTTTCTATCTCCCTTGCAATAGCCTGGACCTGATTCTCATTCTGACCACTAATTATGACAAAGAAGTCAGCCATTGGAGTTAGTTCATTTACTTCTAAAATAGAAATATTTTGCCCCTTTTTATCATCTGCTATCTCTGATATTTTTAAAGCTTTTTCTTTACTTTTTAAACTTTCCATTCAATTTATACCCCTTCCTCTTCTTGTTCTCTTTCTAGGTAATCATGCCCTATGATAATTTCAACTTTATTTTTATTTATTTCTTCATCTTCTTCTTTATCAATAAATATGGCTTCGCCACCTACATAGTTCAACAAATTATTGACTGCAGACCTTTTTTCTTCAGAGTAATACATTATTTTTGTATCTTCATAATCAAAATGATCTGCATTGGCGATTCTCTGAATATTAAAACCGAACTTTTCTAATTCATTGGCTAAATTTCCAGCTATTCCAGCTGCTCCATTACCATTACTTATAGTTAAATCAGTATGGTTATTGGCAATATATTCTTTGCTATGAATCAATTTATGAACTAAAGCTTCTGTTTCTTCTCGATTTGGAATCCAGTAACTTGCTCCATTAATATACTCAGGATCACCTGGAACCATGGCTGTCTCAAGATTATTTAAATCAATATCTTTAGCTAAAAATAGAAATGATGAAATATCAATTAATGGAATATTAGTATCAACAGCTTTATTAATTTCCTGATAGATAGATGGCAGTCTTGCTATAGTTGAAGGGCTCAAAGCCTGGTTAATAATTGCATTGACAAATTTCTGCTGCCTTTCAACCCTGCCAATGTCACCTCTAGACGATTCCCGATATCTTACATAATGAAGAGCATTCTCACCATCTAATGTCTGTTGGCCTGCAGGAATATCAATATAAAGATCACCGGCTCTATCAACATAATTTAAATTTCTCTCGACATTAATCTCTACACCGCCGATAGCGTTTATAATCTTAATAAAACCATCAAAATCTAAATCAGCATAATAATCAATATTTATATCCAAAAAATCTTCAATGGTCTCTATTGTTAAGTCAATTCCGCCAAAAGCATAAGCTGCATTTATACGATTAATTCCTCTGCCTGGAATACTTAATCTTGTATCCCTTGGAATAAATATTATTCCGGCCTGACGGGTCTCGATATCAATGCTTGCTAACATTATTGTATCAGTTCTACTCACACCATAATGGTCTTCATCATGACCGGTTATTAAAACATTTATTTTAGAGTCAGGAAAAGAATTATTTTCCTGAGCAGAAAAGTTCGTAGTTAAATACTGGTTGGCAATGCCACCAAAAAATATTATAAAAACAATTGCTATAACAAATAATTTCCCTTTGAGAGGAATTTTTTTATTCATTATTATTTTTACCTCCCAAAATACTATTTCTAAATAAAATCAGATTAGGATGAATCTCAATATTTCTGTCCATTAAATATTTCAAATTATGATTTGTAAGTTTTAAAATAGCCTTATCTATATTTTTTGAAGCAAGATTATAAATTTCAGCTCTTTTAGGATAATCTCTTCCAGGTTCTAATTTATCAGCTAAAAATACTATTTTAGCAATTAAATCTAACTCTGGATGTCCAATGGTATGATATCTTATTGCTTCTAAAATCTGTCTATCTTTTATATCAAACTTCTTCTCTGTTAAATAAGCAGAAGCAGGTCCATGTAAAAGTGATTCTTTACTCCACTCAAAAGACTTTAATGGCCAGTTAGATTTTTTAACTAGTTCCTGTAACTTTGAATTTGAATTACCTTTACATAGATCATGACAAAGAGCAGCAATTCTTACTTTCTGTACTTGGTCTTTATCAACAGTCAAATTCGTAGCAGTTTCAACAACTCTTAAAGTATGTTGATATCTCTTTCCACTCATATTATTTTTAAGATAATCTTTTATCTGATCGAATTTGCTATTATCTTCAAAATTTGATTTCAAATATAGCCTTCTGCGGACTATATACTCTTCTACTTCAAAAGGTGTCATATATTTAATGTTTTTATTCAATCTAATTCTATCTCTAATCTGACTTGAAGAGAAGTCTATTCTGCCAACAGCTAATTTCTTAATATTATCCAGATAATTGCTATATTCCCCTCTCATTAAAATATCATCTATATTATAGCCTTCTCTTGGAAGCACTAATAATTTACTATTTAACAAAATATACTCTGGATTCTTCCAGCTAAATATCTCATCCAGAGAATCAGCCCCAATTATAAAAGACACTTTCAAACCTTTTGTTTTAAAATTTTTCAAGGTTTTTGCTGTGTATGATGGCCCCTCCTGTTTAATTTCAAAGTTAGACACCATAAAATTGGGGTTATCTTTAACTGCTAATTTAACCATATTAAATCTATCACTGGAATTAGTAACTTTATTATTCTTTTTGTGTGGTGGGTCACCGGCTGGTAAAAAAATTACCTGCTCAGCATTCTGTTCCTCTCTAGCAACCTCTGCAAGAAATAAATGGCCAAAGTGAGGAGGATCAAAAGTCCCACCATAAATAACTATATTCTTATTTTTTTTAATCAAACCTTATCACCAGCCTAAATTCATGATATCATTATATTAAATGATATCTGTATATGCAAGTTAATCTATTAAGGAGGCTAAAAAATGAACTATAATTTTCAAGACTCAAAACCAGAAATTGATGATTCAGCTTATATTGCTCCAGGAGCACGGTTAATTGGTGATGTTAAAATTGAATCTGATTGTAATATCTGGCCTAATGCTGTTCTCAGAGGAGATTTAAATACAATAACTATTAAAAGCAGTTCAAATATCCAGGATAATGCAACTATCCATGTAGAAAAAGACCAGATTGTTTCTGTTGGCAGAAATGTCACTGTTGGTCATTCAGCCATCATTCATGGTTGTATTATTGGAGATAAATGTTTAATAGGCATGGGATCAACAATTTTAAATGGTGCCAAAATTGGTAAAGGCAGTATCATTGGAGCCAATGCTTTAGTTCCAGAAAACAAAGAAATTCCTCCAAATAGCCTGGTCGTTGGTTTGCCTGGAAAAGTAATCAGGGAAACAACTAAAGAAGAACGAGAAAGAATAACAGATTCAGCAAAGCATTATGTTGATTTAAGTAAAGAACATAAAAGTTCGAATTAATAATTACTGGTCTCTTTTACTTTTCATTATTTCTTCGTAAGCAGACTGTATCTCAGTAAATTTCTCTTTAGCCATTTGAACAAATTCATCTGGTAAGTCTTTTGCAATAATCTTATCTGGATGATATTTCTTAGCTAATTCACGATACTTCTTCTTAACCTGTCTTTTATCTGCACCTGGTTCAAGATCTAAAGTTTCATAAGCCTCTTTTAACCGGTTCTTGCTCGACATTCTTCTGGAACCGGTTCTATTATTTCTATAACTGCTGCTTTGATAATTTTTCTCATGACTCAATCTAAAAATAAATTGTAATTCATCTAAAAAATCTTCCTGTTTTTTACTTGGTCCATCATTAGCATCACTTAAGCGAAATAATAAATTCATAATAGAATTTAAAATATTAGGATTATATCTGACTAACTTTGCTATCTTTTCTGCATAATATTTAAGTTCATAACCATCTTTTTTAGCTTGATCAAAAAATTTAATGGCCATTTTTCTATCCTGTTCATTCAAATTCAATTCATATCTGACAAAATGATCGACAATATCAATCTCTTCTCTAGTAACAACTCCATCGCCTTGAGCAAAAACTGCCAGCAATCCAAAAAGATTTTTGTAAAATTCCTGCTGTTGAAGATTTCGACTATTATATGAATACCTTCTACTTGATCCTCCTGAACCCCCCTCGAATAAATAACCAATTAGAGCACCCAGTATAGCTCCTGGAATATTAAAAAACAAAAATCCTATTATAGCCCCGGTTAGGGTAAGACTACAACCCAAAAGAAAAACCTCCTCATATACTATAAAACTAAAACACTATCATATTATATTATAACATACTATCAGAAAAAGTTTAATTTAAATTACAAGATATTTGCATACTAGATAATTTATTGATATTATTATTGTATCGATATTTATACCCAATTAAGTCTGGAGGAGAAAATTATATGAATAAACTCTTGAATTTTATTCTTGCTGTTACAGGTTTATTATTAATAATTATTTCAATATTTATAATTGGCTTAACTTTATTTACTAATATAATACCAGAACACTCTCTTATTTATGTATTAGATATTCCTGAAGTAGCTGTAATAACTGGTATTGCATTTTCAGCTTTAATATTTTTATTATTACCTGGGTTAATCCTTATTTCTTTTGCAAGAATAATAAATCTTCTAGATGATATAACTAACACTTAATCCATTAAAAAAGGAGGTAAAAATGAATAAAGAATTAGATGAAAATAGAAAAGCGGCCTTAAAAAGAGCTAAAAATCTTAAAGGTTCTATAAGTGATTATCTAAATGAAAGTCCAAACATTAAAACTGGATTAAAATTAAAAGAAGAAATAAATAATAATATAAATAAAATAATGACCAAAATGCAAGCTACTGAGGCTGAATGGAACAGCTGGGAATGGCAATTAAATAATAGAATTACAACTATTCCAGAATTAAAAAATTTAATCGAAATTCCAGATAAAATACTTAAAGAAATTAAAGAAGTTGAAGGAAAGTATCGCTGGGCAATTTCTCCTTATTTTTTAAGTCTAATTGACCCTGATGATCCTGATTGTGTTATAAAAAAGCAGGCCCTCCCCTCTTCTCCTGAATTACAGGATTTTGGTGGAAAATTAGATCCAATGGAAGAAGAATTAACAAATCCTGCAGGCGCTATAACCAGAAGATATCCTGATCGTCTAATAATTAAATTAACTAATATTTGTGGGATGTTTTGTAGACACTGTCAACGACGAAGAGAGATAGGGCAAACGGATCAACATCATAACCAGGAAGAAATTAATGAAAGCATCGAATATATTAAAAATAACCAGGAGATTAGAGATGTACTATTAACCGGTGGAGATCCTTTGACTATGACCAATAATCAACTTGAAGGAATTTTAAAAGAATTAAGAGCTATAGAGCATGTCGAAATCATCAGAATTGGAAGTAGACTACCTATTACAATTCCTCAGAGAATAACAAATAAGCTCTGTGAGATGTTAGAAAGATATCACCCACTGTATCTAAATATTCAGGTAAATCATCCTAAAGAATTGACCGAAGAAGTCTATCAAGCCACCAGTAAAATCAGTAAAGCTGGAATCCCCATAGGAAATCAGGCAGTATTACTCAAGGGTATTAATGATAGTCCTCATATAATGAAAAAACTTAATCAGGAACTATTAAAGGCTAGAGTAAAACCTTATTATATTTTTCATGCTAAAAAAGTTAAGGGCACCGGCCATTTTCAGACTTCAGTAAGAACAGGGATTGAAATAATGGAAAATTTACGGGGCTACACTTCTGGCATGGCAATCCCAACTTATATTATTAATGCCCCGGGTGGACTTGGAAAGACTCCAATTAACCCTATTTATAATATATCCCAGGGTAAAGATTTTATAAAAATCAGAACCTGGGAAGGAAAAATCATAAATTATCCAGATAAGAATTAATTTCTTTATTATACTTCTCCTTATAATTACTATTTACTTTAAGAATTAATATGTTATTATAAAAGTAATAATTAAAGGTAATATAGAGGAGGGTGATCAAAAATGTTTAAGAAATTTTTTTTAAATTCCTGGTCTGTAAGCCTATTCGCTTTAATTTTGTTAATCACTATTTCAATTATAGCTACTGGAATTTCTGTTTCTGCTCAGAATCACGAACCGCCTATAGAGCAATGGCAGTATAATTTAGAGAACTTTAATGCCCATTCAATAGCAGTCGATGCTGAAAATAATATTTATATTGGAACTACAGATAATGCTGTTAAGAAATTTGATTCTAATGGTAATCTTATCTGGATCTTTGAAGGACATTCTGGTCCGGTTCAGGCAGTCGCTTTAGATAATCAAGGCAATATATATAGT
>CAYONR010000069.1:0-7715 GCA_964405365.1 uncultured Halanaerobiaceae bacterium | reverse complement strand
TTCCATGAATTGATTCTTCGTCAACATAACCTACTAGAGACTCAAACCTACTATCTGCACTATGATTTCTATTATCACCTAAAACAAAATAACTATCTTCAGGGACCTCAAATGGCCCTGAACTTCCAATTTCACGCATTGGTTCTTTAATATAATTTTCTTCAACTGGTTCACCATTAATATATAATGTCTCTTCTCTTATATAAATTCTATCACCAGGCAATCCTAAAACTCTTTTAATATATCTTTTGTCCTCTGCTCCCTTAGGAGTAAAAACTACAATTTCTCCTCTCTCAGGTTCTCTAAAACGATAAATAAGTTTATTAGCAATTAATCTTTCACCATTTTGTAGTGTAGTTTCCATTGAACTTCCCTCAACTACAAAGGATTGAGCAACAAATGTTATAATTAAAAAAGCTAAAACACCTGCTATAACTAGAGATTGTATAAATTCTTTAATATCACTACTATCCACCAAAATTACCTCCATCCAGGCTTAGTAAAGGCTTCCCAAGCATTAATCATCATTATTTTCCTCATTATCTTCTTCACTCTTATCAAGATGACTTATTGAAGATTTCATTAGGTCAATATCTACATTAGAAGAAATTCTCAACCTAACAATATTATCCTTGATCTTAACTATCTTTCCTTTAATACCTCCAGCGGTAATTATCTTATCACCTACCTGAAGATTAGTTAACATATTCTGATGCTCTTTTTGCTGCTTCTTCTGTGGCCTAATTAAGAAAAACCAAAAGACTCCAAAAATCAAAATCCACGGTACTAAAGATAAAATTAATTCCATTAAAAAAACTCCTCCTTATATTCTTTGTTAATTCTCTAACCATCTTTTTTTATATTCAACAAAAGTCTCAATAATCCTTCATTTTATTGAAGATTAATAAAAACTAAGTCAATCAATCTAAATAATTACTGTAAAATTCTTCTGTAAAATCATTAAAATAACCACCAGAAATACTTTTCCGAATTTTAGCCATCAAATCTAGCAAGAAAAATATATTATGATAGCTAGTTAAAATAACTCCTAAAATTTCATTTCTATTTAGAAGATGCCGTATATAAGCTCTACTATAGTTTCTGCAAACATAACAGTTACAATCAGGATCAGGTGAAGTGAAATCTTCGCTAAATGAGGCGTTTCTAATAGTTATCCTCCCCTGAGAAGTATAGATACTACCATGTCTGGCAATCCTGGTAGGCATAACACAATCAAACATATCAATGCCTCTTCTAACGCCTTCAATTAAATCTTCAGGCGTTCCAACTCCCATTAAATATCTAGGCTTTGACTCAGGCAATTCAGGAACAGTGACCTCCAGCATTTCATGCATTAATTCTGTCTCTTCACCAACACTTAATCCACCAATAGCATACCCAGGAAAGTCAAGTTTGATTGTCTCTCTAGCACTAATCTTTCGCAATTCAGGATAAGTCCCACCTTGAACTATTCCAAACAAATGCTGATTATTCACTCCAATCATCTCTTCTTTGCATCTTTCAGCCCAGCGGAGCGTCCTTTCCAAAGATTCCTTAACATAATCCTTTTCTGCCGGATATGGCGCACACTCATCAAAAGCCATAATAATATCTGCACCTAAATCTTTCTGAATCTGGATAGATTTCTCTGGTGAAATAAAATGCTTTGAGCCATCGAGATGAGATTGAAAGTAAACACCTTCTTCTTTAATCTCATTTAAATCTGAAAGACTAAAAACTTGAAAACCGCCACTATCAGTCAAAATCAATCTATCCCAGTTCATGAAATCATGCAGACCACCTGCATTTGCAATCAATTCTGATCCTGGTCTTAAATAAAGATGATAGGTATTAGCCAGGATAATGCTTGAACCACAGGCTTTTAAGTCTTCAGGTCTAAGAGCTTTAACTGTTGCCTGAGTCCCAACCGGCATAAATATAGGAGTATCGATTTTTTTCCCACCTATATCTATTATTCCTTCTCTCGCCAGAGAATTATTATCTTCACTTTTTAAATTAAACTCTAATGTCATATTATCTTCTCCAATATTTAAATAATAATCATTGCATCTCCAAAACTGTAGAATCTATATTTTTTATCTATTGCATATTTATAAGCATCCATAACTTCATCTTTACCGATTAAAGCAGCAACTAACATAATTAAAGTTGATTCTGGAAGATGAAAATTAGTTAAGAGTCCATCTATTATTTTAAAATCATATCCAGGATAAATGAATATATCAGTCCAATCTTTCGAGCCTTTTCTGTTCTCTATTTCAGCAGCTGCAGATTCAAGAGCTCTAACAGATGTTGTTCCAACAGAAATTATTCTACCACCATTCTTTTTCGTATTCATTATATCATTAGCAGTCTTTTTGTCAATTTCATAATATTCCTCATGCATATCATGTTTTTCAACATCATCTACTTTTACAGGTCTAAATGTCCCTAATCCTACATGCAGAGTTAAATAACTTAAATCAACACCAAAATCTTCAAGCTCCTCGAGAATATCCTCAGTAAAATGTAACCCTGCAGTTGGTGCTGCTGCAGATCCCTCTTTATCTGCATAGACTGTTTGATATCTGTCTGGATTTTCAGGTTTCTTTTTAATATATGGTGGTAATGGCATCTCACCTAAATTATCAAGTTTAGCTTTCAGACTACCTTCTGGCTTAAATTCTAGAACTCTGCCTCCAAAATCAGTATATTCAACAGCTTCTGCTACCAGTTCATCATCAAATCTTATTTTTGTACCTATCTTTACTCTTCTACCTGGCTTAACTAAAACCTCCCAGCGATCTGAAGCAAGTTCTGTTAACAACAAAATTTCTATCTCTATACCAGAAACCTCTTTATTTCCATATAATCTTGCAGGAATAACTTTACTACTATTAAATACAAGCCTATCCCCTGGCTCCAGATACTTTTTAAGCTGATAAAATTTAAGATCATCAAGTATTTTTCCAGCCTTATTTAAAACTAAAAGATTAGATTGATCTCTCTGGTCTGCAGGCTCCTGGGCAACCAACTCTTCAGGTAAATTATAATCAAAATCAGATGTTCTCATCAATATACCTCCAAATAAAACTAATCAAATAAAGATTTTTCATCACTATCTTTGTCATTAATATTTAAATGCTTATAGGCCAGTTTAGTAGCCTTTCTGCCCCGCGGAGTCCTTTCTAAAAACCCTAGTTGTAATAAATAAGGTTCATAAACATCCTCTATTGTTTCAGCTTCTTCACTTATGGCCGCCGAAATTGTTTTTAACCCTACCGGGCCCCCACCAAATTTATTAATAATAGACTTCAACAATCTATAATCAAGCCTGTCTAATCCTAATTCATCTATTTCTAATAATTTTAAAGCTTTACTTACTACCTCAGGAGTAATCACTCCATCAGCTTTAACCTCAGCATAATCTCTTACTCTCCGTAATAACCGATTAGCTATCCGCGGAGTTCCTCGAGAGCGGCAGGCAATCTCTCCTGAACCATCATCAGATATTTCAACTCCTAAAATCCGGGCTGATCTTTGAACAATCTGACTTAACTCTTTATTATCATAAAATTCCAATCTATTGATAACGCCAAATCTATCCCTCAAAGGAGATGACAGCTGGCCTGCTCTAGTTGTGGCCCCAACAAGAGTAAATTCTGGTAAATCAAGTCTTACAGACCTTGCAGATGGGCCTTTACCTATCATTATATCTAGCCCATAATCTTCCATGGCCGGGTATAAAACTTCTTCAACCATGCGATTTAATCTATGAATCTCATCAATAAAAAGAATATCCTTACTGGTTAAATTAGTTAAAATACTGGCTAAATCACCAGGCCTCTCAATAGCTGGACCACTGGTTGTATGAATATTAACATTCAACTCATTAGCAATAATGTTAGCCAGAGTTGTCTTTCCAAGGCCTGGAGGTCCATATAACATCACGTGATCCAGGGCCTCTCCCCTCTGTCTGGCTGCCTGGATAAATATCTTTAATTTTTCTTTTACTTTTTTCTGTCCAACATAATACTGCAACTGTTTAGGTCTTAAAGTTTTATCAAACTCATCATCCTGCTTTTCTTCAGGAGTAACAACTCTTTCCTGATCCATAATATCCTACTCCTTGCCAAGATAATTTAGTACTTGCATAATCCGGTCTTCCAGGTCTCCTGCTAATTCATTACTTAACTCATTTACTGCATTATTAATTTCATTATCTTGATAACCAAGATTATTTAAAGCAGAATAAAGTTCATCATCATGGGCTAAAGTTTTTGAACCAGATTGACTACCTGCCGCAAGCAAAATATCATCCAGTTTATCCTTTAATTCTAAAATTAATCTCTGCCCACTTTTTGGTCCAATCCCATTTACCTGCTTTAGAACATTTATATTTTCATTAACTACTGCCTGTGCAAATTTTTCCGGGGAAAGGGTCGATATTATACTCAATGCAACTTTCGGGCCTATGCCGGAAACTGATAATAACTTAATAAATAGTTCTTTGCTTTCCTTTTCTTTAAAACCAAATAATTCTAAAGCATCTTCCCTTACATAAGTATATATATATAGCTCACAATCATCACCACTTTGATAATAACTGAAAGCAGATGGTAAATTAACCTGATAACCAACCCCATTAACAGATACTATTAATTCCTCTGTTTTAACTTCCACTACTTTTCCACTTAAATATCCAATCAAATCTGGTCACCCCACCTTTTATTAAATCCATAATTATGTCCATGGCAGATAGCTACTGCCAGTGCATCGGCTGCATCATCAGGTTCTGGAATTGATTCTAAATTCAATAACGCCTTAACCATATGTTGTACCTGATGTTTGCTGGCCCTACCATAACCTACAACAGCCTGTTTAACCTGTAGTGGAGTATATTCAGATACTTTTAAGCCAGCATCTGCCCCTGCAAGCAAAATAACTCCTCTTGCCTGACCAACTCTAATTGCTGTTTTTACATTTTTATTAAAAAAAAGTTCTTCAACAGCCATACAATCAGGTTGATTTTTTTCGATTAATTCTTGAAGTCTATCATAAATTATTTTAAGCCTTTTTACATCTGTCATTTCAGCCTCTGTTTTAATTACATTATAATTAACTAGCTTAAAAGAATTATTATTTTTTTCTACAAAAGCATAGCCTAAAGTGGCCAGGCCTGGATCTACCCCCATTATTTTCAAAAAAACACCCCCGGCAATAAAATCAAAAGACACTGATAATATCAGTGTCTTGAAAATTAAAGAATCATGAACTTATTCTTCATCTTCTATCTCCTCAAGAACTGATTCAGGAATATTAAAGTTAGCATATATCTCCTGAACATCATCGTGGTCTTCTAATTCATCCATTAAATTAAGGACTTTTTTTGCACCTGTTTTATCAAGATCAACAGTATTATTCGGTAACATAACAATATCTGAATCCTTAAATTCATAATCATTTTCCTCTAATTCCTCTTTAACTGAGATGAATTCTTTAGAATTAGTTAAAATTCTAATAATATCTCCTTCAAGTTTAACGTCCTCAGCACCTGCTTCCAGGGCCTCTAATAAAACTTCATCTTCATCAAGACTGTCATCTGAGTTATCCAATACTAATTGTCCTTTCCTATCAAACATCCAGGCAACACAACCTGATTCACCTAAATTACCTCCGTTATCAGAAAGGATATGTCTTATCTCTGAAGCTGCACGATTTCTATTATCAGTAGTTATTTCCAGATAAAGAGCTACTCCCTCTGGACCATAGCCTTCATAATCAAAACTTTCATAATCGACACCTTCTAATTCTCCAGTTCCTCTTTGTATAGCCCTTTCAATATTTTCATTAGGCATATTGTTGTCTCTTGCTTTATCAATAACCATTCTAAGGTCTGCATTCATTTCAGGATCGCCGCCACCTTCACGAGCAGCAACTGCTATCCTTTTACTTAACTTAGAAAACAATTTTGCTCTTCTTCTATCTTCTTTCTGCTTTTTATGCTTTATATTGGCCCATTTAGAATGACCAGCCATATCAATCCCTCCTACATACATACTGCTATTAATTTTAACATAAAACAAACATATTTTCAATCAAATAAACCCATGGCCAGGCCATGGGAATTAAATACTGGTAAGTTGGCCTGTAAGCCGGGTTCTGTCTTAAATGGTCATCTATCTGCAGTTATAGTTACCTATAGCTGTCAAGCGTCCTTACCCGGAGGAAAAGCGGGCAGCTTTATTTCCTCTCTATTTGGACTTACTCCAGGTGGGGTTTACCTAGCAGTCCAGTCACCTGAACTCTGGTGAGCTTTTACCTCACCTTTTCACCCTTACTGTTAAAAACAGCGGTATCTTTTCTGTGGCACTTGCCTGGGAGTCGCCTCCACTGGGTATTACCCAGCACTCCGCCCTATGGAGCCCGGACTTTCCTCAGTTTCATTAACAAACTGCGACCATCCGGTCAACTTACCAATATATTTTTTTACCTTTCTAATTATAGCACCAATCCTATTAAATATCAAGTAGTATATAAATTCCAAATTGGCCTTTGATTATCTAATTTAATTATATCAGGTTTCTCAGCAGAAGAATAGCTTATATCATCTAAATAATTTTTAATCAAATCAGAAAAAACCTTTTCTGTACCATAATGTCCAGCATTTATTAAAGCTATACCTGACTCAAGAGCAGATTGAGCCTCATGATATTTAACATCACCGGTAATCAATACATCTGCTCCCTGTTTGGAAGCGACCTTAATAAAGTCAGCTCCACTTCCACATGCTATTGCTACTTTTTTAATTTCTTTATCTTTATTACCTGCTACCTGTACATAATTCAGGTCCAATTTATTATTCACGAAATTAGCGAATTCAGCTAACTTCATTTTATTATTTAAAAATCCTATTCTTGCTGGCAGATATTTACCCTGCAGCTGTTCCGGTTGAAATACATCAAAAACTGGTTCTTCATACGGGTGAAGTTCATAGTAAATAGAAATCAGTTTACCTAAATCTCTTTCATCAACAACAACTTCCAGCTTATGCTCTGAAACTTCAGCCCTTTCTCCTTGATTACCTTTAGTTGGATTGCTTCCTTTTAAAGGCCTAAATGATCCTTTTCCCTGAGAAGAAAAACTAACCTGATCATAATTACCAAATTTTCCTGCTCCAGAATTAAAAAGAGCTGTTCTAACTTTTTCAAAATCTGAATCTGGTATATAACCTACAAACTTTTTTAAAGGTAATTGGTTGCTTAAATTCTTTACATCAACAAGACCAAATATATTAGCTAAATAGTCATTTAAACCATTTTCAGCATGATCAATATTTGTGTGGGCAGCAATTATGCTCAATTCAGATTGAATAGCTTTAGTAATAATTTTCCCAGTAGCATTACCAGTATGCACATTTTTTATGCCATTAAAAATTAATGGATGATGAACTATTAATAATTGACACCCAGTTTCAATTGCCTCATTTACTATTTTTTCAGTAGCATCTAAAGCGACTCCAATCTTTTCTACTGACCAATCCGGGTTGCCAACCTGAATTCCAATATTATCCCAATCTTCGGCTAAAGAAGAAGGGGCCAGTTTATTAATTTTTCCAGCTATTTCACTTACAGTAATCATAATTTACCCCCTTAAATATAATAAAACCCTGCTCCATTAAAGAACAAGGTTATTAATTACATGGTGGGCCCACC
>CAYONR010000068.1:0-7741 GCA_964405365.1 uncultured Halanaerobiaceae bacterium | reverse complement strand
TAATACTTATGGACAATAAAGGTTATAAATGTTACAATTATATATGTTAAATTATATTAGGAGTGTTATATCAAATGAGACAGTCTAGAGTTAAAATGATTGTAATATTAGGGCTTTTAATATCTGTAGGTTTAGTACTACATCTAGTTGAAAGTCTTTTACCATTAAGCTTTTTTGTGCCGGGGGCCAAAATTGGATTGGCTAACATTGCTAGCCTTTTAGGCCTTATAATTTTTGGTTTTAAAGCAGGTTTATTAATATTATTTGCCAGAATATTAGCAGGCTCCCTGCTAGGAGGAACTTTTCTTTCCTTCAATTTTTTTATGAGCTTAAGCGGTGGGGTGGCTGGTTTTATTTTGATGAGTGTAATTTACCTGGTATTAAATGATTACTTTAGTTTGATAGGTGTGAGTATTATAGGCGCAGTATTTCATAATCTAGGTCAGATAATTGCAGCTTCATTTATAATCAGTAATTTCGGTCTTTTTTACTATTTGCCGTACTTAACCTTGCTGGCGATTCCTTCTGGAATTGGCATCGGACTTATTGTTCAGTTTACTAAGAATTATCTGCCGAAAGATGTGGTGGCTATAAGATGAAAGAAGGCATGAAATTAATCCTTGCTTCTGCTTCTCCTAGAAGAAAAGATTTATTAAATAGATTAGGTTTAGATTTTAAAGTAGATCCTAGCAATATAAACGAAGATAAATATACAGCAGAGAGCCCTGTTGATTTAGTGAAATTACTTGCTGCAGAAAAAGCAAAGGATGTAGGTAGCAGGTATAATAATGGTTTAATAATAGCAGCTGATACAATAGTTGTTTGGAACAATCAGGTTTTAGGTAAACCAGAAAATAGAAAAGCAGCTTTTAAGATGTTAAAGAATCTTTCTGGGAAAGAACATCATGTTTATACTGGAATAGCCTTTAACATAATTAATAATGGGAATTCTGAATTAATATCAGATATAGATTATTCGAAAGTTAAAATGCGGAATTATAATCAAGACGAGATTGATAAATATTTGAATACTGGTGAATATATAGATAAAGCTGGTTCATATGCTATCCAGGGGCATGGAAGTCTACTTGTAAAAGAGATAAATGGTTCTTATTTTACTATTGTGGGTCTTCCAATTCATAAACTGGCAGAGATTTTACCTGAATATAGTATTAATTTATATAACAAAAACTAAACGGACATAATTTGAGGATTTTTCTAAAAATTTAGGAGTAATTATTTGAAAGAAATAGGTTATACTATTAAAGAATTACCTATTGAAGACAGGCCAAGAGAAAAGTTGATAACATTTGGTGAGAGTAAATTGTCCAACTCAGAATTAATTGCAATTCTTTTAAGTAGCGGAACAAGGGGGAGGACGGCTATAGAGCTTGCCCAGGATATCTTATGTCATTCAAATGGACTTTTAGGTCTGGCAGACCAGAGTGTTGATGAGTTAATTCAGAAAAAAGGTATTGGTCAGAGCAAAGCAAGTCGCTTAAAAGCTGCTTTTGAATTAGGGAGAAGACTTTCAGATTTTGCTCCTGCTAAAAAGACAGTCTTAAAATCTCCTATTCATGCAGTTGATTACATGCAATCAAGATTAAAGTTGAAGAAACAGGAAGTATTTCTTGTAGTTCTTCTAGACATTAAAAGTCAGGTTATCAAGGTTGAAGAGATATCAAAAGGCGGTCTGGCAAAATCTATTGTACATCCTAGAGAGGTTTTTAAGACAGCTATTAGAGCTAGTGCTGCAGGGATGATACTTGGCCATAATCATCCAAGTGGAAATACAACAGCCAGTCCAGAAGATATCAATATTACTAATAAGTTAATAGAAGCAGGGAATATTATTGGCATAAAAGTTATTGATCATTTAATTATTGGAGATAATAATTATTTAAGTATGAGAGAAGAGGGTTTGATTAATTGTTAAGTTTTCTTTATTAAAGTCAGGAAGGTGAAGATATAATGTTAAGTAAGTTATTAGGTGCACCATTTTCCAGAGATATGGGCATCGATTTAGGGACAGCAAATACGCTAGTCTATGTTAAAGGCAAAGGTATTATTATTAGAGAGCCTTCAGTTGTTGCTTTAAAAGATAATAGCAGTGATGTGATGGCAGTAGGTGCAGAGGCTAAAAGGATGATCGGTAGGACTCCTGGCAATATAGTTGCAGTTCGTCCAATGAAAGATGGAGTGATCGCAGATTTTGATGTTACTGAAGCTATGTTAAGATATTTTATTACCAGGGCTCATAAAAGAACCCGGCTCGTTAGACCAAGGATTATTATTTGTGTGCCATCAGGTGTAACGGAAGTTGAAAAACGGGCAGTGCTTGATGCAGCTCAACAGGCAGGGGCTAGAAAAGCCTATTTAATAGAAGAACCAATGGCAGCTGCGATTGGATCAGAATTACCTGTTAATGAACCAGTAGGAAATATGATTGTAGATATTGGTGGAGGTACAACTGAGGTAGCAGTTATTTCTTTAGGAGGAATAGTTAGTAGTCGTTCTATTAGAATTGGCGGAGACGAGATGGATGAATCAATCATCCAATATATTAAAAGAAAATATAATGTAATGATAGGTGAAAGGACTGCTGAAGAAATCAAGATGGAAATTGGTTCAGCTAGACCTGAATATTTAAGTGAAACAATGGAAATAAGAGGAAGAGATTTAGTAAGTGGACTTCCTAAAAATGTCGAGATAAATTCTGAAGAAATTTCTGAGGCTATTTCTGAACCAGTTCAGAGCATTGTTGAAGCAGTAAAAATAACTCTTGAAAAGACGCCTCCAGAATTGTCAGCAGATGTCATGGATTTTGGTATAATTCTAACTGGTGGTGGAGCTTTATTAAATGGAATGGATAAATTGTTATCTGAAAAGACACAGATTCCAGTACATATTGCTGATGAACCACTGGATTGTGTGGCTAAAGGAACTGGTATTGCTCTAGAAGAAATTGATTCTCTAAAAAGCGTTCTAATT
The DNA here is from genome assembly GCA_964405365.1 of uncultured Halanaerobiaceae bacterium. Classification (GTDB taxonomy): domain Bacteria; phylum Bacillota; class Halanaerobiia; order Halanaerobiales; family Halarsenatibacteraceae; genus Halonatronomonas. Next base: position 4,750 of record CAYONR010000068.1, on the reverse strand, counting down.
ACACCAAAGAAAATTTCCTAAAATAGATAGGGAGCATTAAATAATGGATTTTTTTAATGATTATAAAATTAAAATCATAATAATTTTTCTGCTGGTTATATTTACAACTTTAGCAGTTAACGTTTTAGAGCTTGATTTTTATATTTTTACCTGGTTAGAAAATGGTGTTTATAATGTATTGTCTCCCTTTTTTAATATTCTAGATTCTACCGGGAACTATCTAAGTGGAATTTATCAGTCGTTTTTTCAATCGAGAGAGTTACTCGAAGAAAATAAGCGATTAGAACGTGAATTATCTGAGCAAGTGATTATTAATATAAGTTTAAATGAGACTGCTAAGGAAAATAGAAGAATGAGAGAATTATATAATTTAGATTCGGCCTTAATTGAAAATCTTGAATTTCTTGGTGGTAGAGTAACTGGTAAGGCTCCATCAAGTTGGGAGCAAAGAATTATGCTCAACCAGGGAAGTAACCAGGGTGTAGAAGAGAGATTGCCGGTTTTATCTTTTAATGGGTATCTAGCAGGGAAAATCATTAATACTGGTGTTAATTCTTCTCAGGTTATGATGATTAATGATCCAGATTTCTCAGTTGGAGCCAGAGTGTCAAGAGAATCTTCTAGAGCTTCGGGAGTTGTTAGAGGTAAACCAGGTGAGACTGGTCATTTGATAATGGAAAGAATAGATTGGGATGCTGATATAAGACAGGGCGATTTAATTATTACATCAGGTATTTCTGATCAATATCCACGGGGATTGCCAATTGGAAAAGTAACAGAGGTATTCTCTGATAATTTTGGATTATCGCAATCTGCACATATAGAATTTAGTTTAGGTAGTCAGAATTTAGAAGAATTACTAATTATTTTAGAATTTTAGGGTGAATTTAATGCGTCAGAAAGCATTTTATATCTCATCATTATTTTTAGTTATAATTTTACAGGCGATCTTCCTTCATAGACTTCCAGCAGCTCCATATGGGCCGGATCTTATTTTAGTTGTTGTATTTATTTCAGGGTTTTTATCAGGAAGCCAGACAGGTTTATTAATTGGTTTCTTAGCTGGGTTTTTTCAGGGCATATTATTAGGTAGTGGCTTAGGATTATATACAATTACTAGAATGTTAATCGGAGCAGCAGCCGGTTTATTAAAAGATAATGTATATAAAGATAGTTTTTCTTTATTATGCCTGATCTTATTTTTTGTTACTTTTATTCACGAAGTATTAATATATCTCCTGTCAGAGCAGGTTATTCTACGAATAAGCTTTAATAATGCTTTACTAAATAGATTTATACCTGCAAGTTTTTATAATATGCTGGTAGGAATGCTGCTTTATATTATTATGGTCTACCTAATTCCAGCTGGGGGACATCAAAATGAACAAAAGAATTAAGCTTTTTAAAGTTATTATTATTATAATTTTTATTATATTACTTGGTAGAGCTTTTCAATTGCAAATTATTCAGGGGGAGCAATATTATAGATTAGCAGAGAGTAATAGGATTTCAATTAGGCCTGTTAATGCGCCAAGAGGAAGAATATATTCTTCAGAAGGAAATACTCTTGTATCAAATAAGCTTTCATATAATCTTTATTATCAACCGAATGAACTTCCTCCAGGCTTAAGTAGAGATAATCTATTTAATCGTATGGCGGATGTAACAGATTATACAAGAGTTGAGTTAGAAGAAGATTTTCAAAGAGGAAGAGAAAGAAGTAGTCCTGGAGAGGGTATTCTTATTAAAAGAAATCTTGATAATAAATCCATGGTGAAACTGGAAGAAAATCGAGATATATTACCTGGATTAGATGTTAGAGAAGCTGCATTAAGAGATTATGTTTACGATAATTCAGGTTCTCATATATTCGGATATGTAGGCGAAATAGGCATGACAGATCTAAGGAATCTAACAGATCTAGGTTATGATTATACTGGTGGCGATATTATAGGGATTACTGGTATTGAAAGGCAGTACGAAAGATATTTAAAAGGAGAAAAAGGATATGAATCTATTCAGGTTAATAATTTAGGTCATCGCACAGAACTTTTAGATGAAAAAAATCCAGAACCAGGTCATGATCTTGTTTTAAGTATTGATTGGAATCTTCAGCAATATATTGAAAAAACTTTAGCCGAGAAGTTTTTAGAATTACAGCAAGAAGCAGAGGAAGATGATGAAATAGCAATGCCACAGGGGAGCTCCACAGTGGTAATGGAAGTTGATACAGGAAGGATTCTATCAATGGTAAGTTATCCAGATTTTAATCCTAATTATTTTGCCGAAGGTTTTAGAACTTCAGATTATTCTCAGCTTATACAGGATCCTTTACAGCCTTTAATAAACAGAAATATAATGACTACAGAACCACCGGGGTCAATTTTTAAATTGATAACTGCGACAGCAGCTATTGAAAATTTAGGGGTGGAAGCTGATACTCGGTTTGTTGATAGCTCAGGAAGATTTTATATTCCTGGTTGGAGCCGCCCTTTTACAAATTGGCTTGGTTATGGCGAAGGCGAATTAAGTTTTACCAGGGCTATGGCCAGATCAAATAATATTATATTTTATGAATTAGGCTACGAACTTTATGAAGAATATCGTGGTTCTAAATTAATAGAAACAACAAGAGAATATGGATTAGGAGAAAAAACAGGTATAGATTTACCAGAAGAAAGAGATGGTCTGGTACCAGATGGTCAGTGGAAGCGAGAGACTAGAGGAGAGGGTTGGTATCCTGGAGATTCAGTTAATATGTCAATCGGTCAGGGGGATATCTTGATAACCCCTATACAGGCGGCTCAGATGACTGCTGCTGTAGCTAATAGAGGTAATTTATATAAACCAAATTTAGTAGATGAAATCAGAACAGCTCAGGGTGAAATAGTAAATGAATATCAGCCTGAATTAATAAGACAGTTACCATATTCTAATAATACATTTGAAATTGTTGAAAAGGGAATGTTAGAAACTGTAATGCATGACAGAGGCACTGCTTCAACTTCCTTTACAGGTTTTCCGATTGATATAGCTGGGAAAACTGGTACAGCACAGATTGGAGGCACTGGGACTAGTCATGCCTGGTTTGTCGCTTATGGACCAGTTCCAGATCCTGAGATAGCAGTTGTTGTATTTATTGATAAAGGCGAAACCAGCACTAACGCGGTACCAGTAGCAGCTGATATATTCTCTTATTATTACGATCTCTTTCCTGAAGATGAAGAAATAGAAGATGGAGAATAAGCAAAGGGGTATAATTAATGCAAATTATTAATACAAAAATGACAGCTAAAGGTGTTATAATTGATTTTGACTGGGAACATGATCTTGAACAGATAAAAGATTCTCTTATAGATCATTTTGAAGAAGCTGGTTCTTTTTATGAAGGAACTGATTTATATTTTAAAGTTGGCCCAAAAGAATTAGAATTGAATTACTTCAAAGAATTATTTGAAATAGCAGAGAATTTTTTGAGTTCAGAAACAGGAATATATCTGGTGGGTCAAGAAGATAATAAGGAGAGGCAAGAACCTCTTAAAAAAAGCAGACCTAAAAGAGAACCTATAATTGAAGAAGTATCTTTTAAAGGAGATACTGTCTTGATAAAAGGGACAATAAGATCTGGTCAGGCAGTTGAGCATCCTCACAACCTTGTAATTATGGGAGATGTTAATCCTGGAGCGGAAGTTAAAGCTGGAGGAGATATTATTGTTTTTGGAAGATTAATGGGGCTTGTTCATGCAGGAGCAGGTGGTAAAAAAGAAGCTCAGGTAGCAGCTTTAAAGCTTGCACCGACTCAGGTAAGAATAGCCAATAAAATTTCAAGGCCACCTGAAGACAGTAATGATCAAATATTTAGTCCTGAAAAAGCATTTATTAAAGAAGATAGAATTATTGTAGAAAAGATTGATTTTTAGATAAGCAGGAGGGATAATTTTGCAAGGAAAAGCTATTGTAATAACATCAGGTAAAGGTGGAGTTGGTAAGACTACAACAACAGCAAATTTAGGAACAGCTTTAGCAATGTTAGATAAAAAAGTATGCTTAATTGATGCAGATATAGGTCTTAGAAATCTTGATGTGGTTTTAGGATTAGAAAATCGGATAGTGTATGATTTAATTGATGTAGTAGAAGAAAACTGTCGTTTAGAACAGGCAATGATTAAGGACAAAAGAAATCCTAACTTGTTTTTACTACCTGCTGCTCAAACTAGAGATAAAGATGCAGTTAGTGAAGACCAGATGACGAGTCTGATAAATGATTTAAAAGAGAATATGGACTATGTTCTCGTCGATTCTCCCGCAGGAATTGAACAGGGTTTTAGAAATGCTATAGCAGGAGCTGATTTAGGCATAATAGTAGCTACTCCTGAAGTTTCTTCAGTAAGAGATGCTGATAGAATAATTGGTTTGCTTGAAGCTGAAGGCTTGAACGATCCACAATTATTAATTAATCGACTCCGTAGAGATATGGTTGATCGTGGCGATATGATGAATATTGATGATATAGTTGAGATTTTAGCTGTTGAAATTCTTGGAGTAATTCCAGAAGACGAAAACATAGTAATTTCAACTAATAGAGGCGAACCAATTGTTTTAAAAGATAAGACTTATTCTGGTAAGGCATTTAATAATATAGCTAAAAGACTTGAAGGACAGGATATTCCATTAATGAAAATAGAGAAGGAATCATTATTTAATAAAGTCAAAAGAATTGTCGGTCTATCATAGGGGGCGATTAATATTA
>CAYONR010000067.1:0-7907 GCA_964405365.1 uncultured Halanaerobiaceae bacterium | reverse complement strand
CACTGGCTATCTCAACTTCAAAGCCAGCCTCTTCTAAATAAGAAGATACTATCTTTCTAACTTTTTCTTCGTCCTCAACGAGCAGTATTTTCTCTTTCATCTTTATCCAATCCCTTTCCTGATAAAATACCACTCTAATTATATCAGATACTTATCTAAAAATAAATAAATTGATTTACAAAATACTCCAAATCAACTCTATTATTCACAGGGGATAGCTTCATATCCATTTTTATTTTCATAACAACCTTCTAACTCAATTCCTTCAGCCAACAAAATAATTCCTGGTTTATCTATATTATCAAAATTGGCAGCTAAGGCATAACCACATGAAGAACTAATCTTTCGTGGTACCGGTTTTAACTGGCATTCAATTTCTTCAGATTTCAAAAACTTTTCAGCTCTCATTGCATCATTTGTAGTTGGAAATGTAAATAATAAATTCAAAACCTATCCCCCCAATCTAAACTATTCAGTTAATAAATGATAGCGTTGACCATCTTCCTCTTCTCTGTAGTCCAATCCAGCTTTCTTTAAGAATTTACCGACATTCTCTCTGGCAACTTCAGTATCAACAATAATATCTAAATCTTTCTCCCCTGCTTCAACTGCCTGCTTAACTAATAATACTGGTTGTGGACAGGAAAGTCCAGAGGTATCAATTAATTTTTTAGACATTTGAACTCGCCTCCCTTCTTCTAGTGGCTATCTCCTGATTGTTTTGAGTTATATTAACCCAGGCTAAAACAAAAAGTGCAATTATTAGACCGATAGTTGCAGCTCTACCATTAAAGCCAACACCATTAGGACTACCAGCAAGTCCAAAATTATGGGAAATTGCAGCCCCAAAGACCATACCAAAGACAGATATAACTGAATCAATATTGCCTTCACCGGCAAGAATTGTCTGTCTTAAAGGACAGCCACCTAACATAATAGCTGCTATTCCAACTATAAACATCCCAAGGAAATTCCAGAGATAATCGGTATGGGCGACAGCCTGACCGGTAAAACCAGGAGTGAATTGACCTAAAGCTATATTTGCTCCAGTCGCAACAACTATAATAGCCAGCATCCCTTTAAATAAATCAAAATCTCTTACTAAAATAATATCTCTGATAGCACCAGCAGAACAGATCCGACTTCTCTGCGCTAGAACTCCAATTATAAGACCAATAACTAGCGTAATCCATAATGGCGCAAACTGTGATCCAGGCCCAGTTTCACTTAAAAAGATAAATTCTGGATTAATTAGCCTCAATAAAAGCAGGCCAACAGCTATAATCGGAAATAGATAACCCTTTGTATCCCTTTCAGTACTAGCTCTTCCTAAAGAGAAACCCTTCTTTAAAAATTCAGTTGCCAGATAAACTCCAGCAATAAAACCAAATAAACCACTAATAGCGGTCCAATCTCCACCACTTAACCGTAAAACCATTCTCCAGGGACATCCTAGAAAGACCAGGGCCCCAATCATCATAGTAGCACCTAAAAAGAATCTAGTAAAAGGAGACGAACCTGATTGAACTTTATATTCCCCTTTAACTAAATTAGCAATTACAAAAGCCCCAATTATAAAACCTACAATCTCTAATCTAATATTTTGAACAACTCCAGCCCTATGTAGTCCAAGTCCACCGGCTACATCTCGCCAGAAGCAGGCCAGACAGAGTCCCATATTTGCTGGATTACCCAGCGCCATCAAAAAAGCCCCTGAAAGACCAATCACAACTCCTGTTAAAATTATTACTCTACTCTGTTTCATACTATCCCCCAAATCATGTGAATATTTTATTATAACTCCCGAAATGATTATAACATAACTTTTTAAATTAATAAACACTTTTGATATAAAAAATAATGTTTTCTTATATCATCTTTAAAAAAACTTGAAATTATAGTCTAATTAAAGATATAATCAATATGATAAATTTAAATAATAGAAAATATAATTTTAAGAAATAGAGGAGAGATAAATTGTGGATACAATCTATTTAGATAATTCAGCAACCTCATATCCGAAGCCAGATCCAGTTATAGAATCTATCTGTAACTTTATGCAAAATGTGGGAGCAAACCCTGGTCGGGGAGGCCATTCCAGTTCCCTTTCTGCAAGTAGATTAATTTTAGAAACACGGGAACTGATTGGGGATTTCTTTGGGGGAAGGTCACCAGAAGAAGTAATCTTAACCCAGAATATCACTCATGCCTTAAATATTGTGATCAAAGGCTATTTAAATAAAAATGACCATGTTATCACAACAAAATATGAACATAACTCAGTCTTGAGACCATTAAATAGATTAAAATCAGAAAAAAATATCAGTTATGATTTTCTGCCAGTCTCATTAGAAGGAGATTTCGACTTAAACTCCCTGGATAAATTAAAAAAAGATAATACCAGTCTTATAGTCATCAGTCATGCTTCCAATGTCAGTGGAGTTATCCTAAACATTAAAAAAGCAATCGATTGGGCAAAATATAATAATATTCCTATTATGATAGATACAGCCCAGACAGCTGGAACCTATAAATTCAACTGGCAGGAATTAAATGCTGATTTCATTGGTTTTACAGGCCATAAAGGATTTATGGGACCTGCTGGTACCGGTGGTCTGGTAATTTCTAAAGAGATGGTAGAAAAAACAAAGCCCTTTATTGAAGGCGGCACCGGTAGTAAATCAGACTTACTTACTCAGCCAGAACTTCTCCCTGATAAATACGAAGCCGGCACCCAGAATAGTCCTGGAATTGCCGGTCTCAATGCAGCTATTAAATTTATCAATAAAAAAGGTATTGAAAATATCGATAAAAAAATAAAAGATAACTACAAGCTTCTTCATCAGGGTCTATCAAAAATCGATGGAATCAATATCATTGGCCCAAATAATTTAAATAATAAAGTTAGTACAATTTCATTAACATTTAAAGACCGCGACCCTGCAGAAGTCGGTTTTATAATCGATAAAAACTATGGAATTATGGCCCGAACAGGACTCCACTGTGCCCCATTAGCACATAAAACTCTTGGCACATATCCTGAGGGAACATTACGCTTGAGCCCTGGATACTTTACACCTAAAAATGAAATTGAACAGACTATTAATGCATTTCAAGACGTAATATCTTAGTCAATCAATTAATTAGTCTATTAAATTATTATGAAAACTTTTCATAATATTTTCTCCCAGACGTCCTTTTTCATAGATCAAATATAAATGTCTGCTAAGATTAAGTTCAGGTGTTTCAATTATTTTAACTCTATCAGACTTTTCTGCCTTACTGGCAGCCATTCTGGATACAAATGAATTTCCTAAACCAGATTCAACCGCAGATATGACAGCTTCTGTGCTACCAAACTGAAAGCTCACCTTAAAATCCTTCAGGGAGTAACCTAGCTCTCTGAAGGCATCAAGCATAACCTTTCTTGTACCAGACCCTTCTTCTCTTACAACAAGATCATATTTTATTAATTCACTAAGCTCAATTTCACCTTTATCAGCTAAAGGATGCTCAACTCCAACTATATATTTTAGCTGATCATCTTCAACAGGCTCCGCTAAATATTTATCTGAATTTAATTTCTTGCCGATAATAATGAGATCAACCTTACCTAAAGTTAACGCCTCGATCATATCCTGACTATCACCACTTATTACATCTACCTTAATATTGCTATAACTTTCTCTAAAATTAGCCAATTTATCAGGCAAAAAATAGACTCCAGGAATAGTGCTTGCGCCGACTTTAATTCTGCCAGTATCTTTAGTTAGAAGCTGAGATATCTCTAATTCAGCTTTATCCCATCTCCGCAATATCTCTCTTGACTGCCTGTAAAGAATCTTGCCAGCTTCCGTTAAATAAATAGTCCCCTTAGATTTATTTATCAGCTCAGTCTCAAAATATTCTTCAAGGGCTTTAACCTGCATACTAACTGCTGGCTGAGTCAAATTCATCTCTTCAGCAACCTGTGAATAACTGCCAATATCACACAGTTTAATAAAAATCTTTAAAGTATTAAGCTTCATAATTTCCCCCCTGGATTTTATTTTTTAGCACTATCATAATAACTCTGCCAGTCATCCTCTGGTAACATACTTCCTCCTGTCAACCAGACAATATGAATAGCCTCAGCAGCCAGATTCTCATACCCATTTTCTTTTAAAACTCTATTGACTAATTTAGGTCCTTTTATTCCTGAGGCCGCAGAAGGCTCAACCTTTAAATTTTCCAGTTCTGATAGCAAAGCCATGGAATTTAAAATCTCATCATCATCTAAAATATAGCCGCCTGCAAATAAATTACCAGTAGACTCCATAACCAGTGGTGATGGATTTCTAACAGCAAGCCCATCAGCAACGGTCCTACCATCGCCTGTTTTCAAAATAAAATCACCAGAACCTGGACTTAATAAATATTCTCTATTATTTTCTTCAAATAAAGCCTTACTAACAGCAATTGCATTTTCGGGCTCAACTACCAGAGGAAATACTTTTTCTCCAAAAATATATTTCATGCCATAAGCTATACCTCCTGGAGCTCCACCGACTCCACAGGGAAGATAAACAAAAATAGGCGGAATACCTTCATCTAATAAATTAAGCCCTTGAAGTTGTTTTTCAAGATAAAAAGCAGCAGTACTATAACCTAAAAAGAGCAGCTTCGAATTCTCATCGTCGATAAATATGCTTTTAGGATTTTTCTTAGATTCTTCTCTCCCAGTAGCTATTGCCTTTTCATAATCACCTTCATATTCAATAACTTCGACCCCTTTAGATCTTAAAAGTTTTTTCTTCCATTCTTTAGCATCATCTGACATATGTACCCTTACTTTAAAACCTAAAACAGAGCCACTAATACCAATACTTAAAGCCAGGTTACCAGTCGATCCAACTTCTAAATAATATTTTTCAAATAACTCACTTGCCTCATCAGTTACAAGCCACTTATAATTACCCTTTAAAGTATAACCGTTTTCCTCTGCCAGATTTATAGCATGCTTAAAGACAGCATAAATCCCTCCTCTGGCTTTGATTGAACCGGCTATTGGTAATTGATGATCCCCTTTCAAGAAGACCCTATTAGTAAGTTCACTATCTATTTCATCGTATAAATTTTCTGCAGGATATAACGGTGAATCAATAATTCCTCCAGTATGCTTGACTTCAGAAAACAATTCAGCAATTACTGGCGCAAGCAAAGCCCACTCAGACTTTGCAGTTTCAATATCTTTAAAATCTATTTGAGTTTGATCAATCTCATTTATGCCCTGTTTATTAAGATCTAAAAATAATTCCTCCATTATTTTGCCACCTCTTCATCTCAATCAGGATTCAATCCACTTTAATAAGATTAAATACTATCCAATTTTTCATCTAGAGCTTTTTTTACAACTCCAGGAACAAATTTATCTATATCGCCTGAAAAACTGGCAACTTCTTTAACCAGACTTGATGATAGAAAAATATAACTGGCGTCAGTCATCAAAAATACTGTTTCTATTTCATCATTTAATTCCTTATTCATGGCAGCCATTTGAAATTCGCCTTCAAAATCAGAGACAGCTCTCAACCCTCTCACAACAGCTTTTGCGCCTTTTTTACTGGCATAGTCCATGGTTAATCCAGAAAAAGCTTCTATTTCAAAATCACCTATATCTTTAGTAGCTTCTTTTAAAAGTTCAACTCTCTCTTCCATGGTAAAAAGAGGATCTTTGCTATTATTATTAAAAACAGCGATAATAACCTCATCAAATATCTTAGAAGCCCGTTCAATTATATTCAAATGACCATAGGTAACAGGATCAAAGCTACCTGGATAAATAACTTTTGACAAAATTTTCACCTCACATCTATTTAACCCTGAAATTCAGCAATAATTATACCTGTTGAGCTATAATCTTTCTCTTTAATAATTATCAGCTCTTCAGGTATTTCAGGTCTATAATTTTCTCTAAATTCAACAATCAATACAGCTGGATTTTTTAAAAGTTTATTATCTAATAATGCAGTTAATGTATCTTTATAATAATCCTCATCATAGGGAGGATCAATAAAGACTAGATCATATTTCTTATTACTAGACTTAATAAAACTTTTAACATCCTGGCAGAATAAATTAGATTCTTCCTCTATACCAAGTAATTCAATATTATCTTTAATTATTTTACAATTTCTCGATGCTATTTCTACAAAGTCGATAGAAGCTGCTCCTCTGCTTGCTGCCTCAAGACCTAAATTACCAAAACCGGCAAATAAATCAAGACAGTCTTTGCCCTGAGGAAAGTCTAAAAGTATATTAAAAACAGCTTCCTTAACCATATCCTTAGTCGGTCTCACTTTATCAGTCTGATATGATTTAAGTTTTCTTCCCTTGAATTTACCAGCAATAATTCTCACACCAAACACCCCACAGACTAAATAATAACTTCTAACAGATTAAATAATAACTTCTAATTGACTAATTTTATTAACAATATCAGGATATCTCTTCTCCCAGCCCTTTTTAGAGGTTAATTTAACTGCCTCATCTCTGGCAATCTGTAAAATCTTCTGATCTTGAATCAGACTGGCCACCCTAAATTCATCAATACCATGCTGCCTGGTACCAAAGAATTCACCTGGGCCTCTAATCTCCAGATCTTTTTCAGCAATATCAAAACCATCACTACTGGCAACCATTGCCTCAATTCTCTGGATACCATCTTCAGTTTTAGGATCAGCAATTAAAATACAGAATGACTGTTTATCACCTCGGCCAACTCTTCCCCGTAACTGATGGAGTTGAGCCAATCCAAATCGATCAGCATCTTCAATAACCATAACTGTAGCATTTGGAACATCAATTCCTACTTCAATTACAGTAGTTGCAACAACCAGATCAATTTTACCTTGCTTAAATTCTTTCATGATCTCCTGCTTTTCGGCAGCAGTCATCTGTCCATGGACCATACCTATATTTTTATCAGGCAAAAATTTTTCATTAAGCTGCCGATATAGCTCATCAACAGAAATTAAATGAGACATCTCTTCTGATGGTTCAATTAATGAAGTAACAACAAAGGCCTGGTCACCAGTCTCTATCTTCTGATTAACAAAATTATAGATCTGTCTCCTCTTATTCTGCTTCCGCCAGTAAGTAATTACCGGGGAACGACCAGGTGGCATTTCGCCGATTACTGAAACATCAAGATCGCCATATAGTGTCATGGCGAGTGAACGAGGAATCGGAGTTGCTGTCATTACAAGCAGATCAGGATTTTCACCTTTTTCCATCAATCTCTGCCTCTGCCTAACACCAAATCGATGCTGCTCATCAATAACAATTAAACCTAAATTTTTATAATTAATATCATCTTGAAAAAGAGCATGGGTACCAACAACTATATTCAAATTTTCAGATTCTATTCTTTCTAAAATTTCTTTCTTATCGCCAGTAGTTGAACTTCCTGTAATTAAACCAATATTTACCGGTAGATTCTTAAAGAGTTCTTTTAAAGTAAAATACTGCTGCTCTGCCAGAATTTCAGTTGGAGCCATATAAAGAGAAAGTCTCTTATTCGAAACAACAGCCAGCAAAGCCAGAGCCGCAACAACAGTCTTGCCAGAACCAACATCTCCCTGCAATAAACGCTGCATAGGTACATCTTTTTCCAGATCGCCGGCAATATCATGCCAGGCTTTCTTCTGGGCTGAAGTCAACTCAAAATCAAGTTCTCCTAAAAAATCAGCCATTAATTCAGTAGATGGGGGATGACTAAGCCCTTTTTTAATCTGATATTGATTTTTCTCCATCATTAACCGGAGTTGAAAGAGGAATAACTCAGAAAAAGCCAGACGTTGTCTGGCTTTAATAAATGAATCCCTTCCTGAAGGAAAATGATATTCTCTAACTGCATCACCAATATG
>CAYONR010000066.1:0-8033 GCA_964405365.1 uncultured Halanaerobiaceae bacterium | reverse complement strand
TTCTGTTTTGAGGCTGGGCTGAATACATTCCATCAAGTATCAGCCTCACCTGAACACCGCGGTCTGCTGCATCTAAAATCTGACCATAAAAGATGTCTGCGGCATCACCATTATGTACCATGTAATATGCTATATCCAATGTCTCTTCAGCATTCTCCATGAGATTTACTCTAGCCAGCTTACCAATCTCTAAGCCTTCAAGCAGTAAAGCTTCATCCTGGCCATTGCTAACCGAAACTGACTCATCAAGAGAATAATCCATAGCCGATTCAACTCCTGGAACTGGCAAAAAACCAAAAACAATTATTCCTGCCGCTATAAAATATATCATATATACTAAAATTAATTTTTTTACACATTTCATATTAAAATCCTCCTGAGTAATTCCAAAACAATAACTTTTAACCAATAGTAACTTGATTTCTGCCATTTTGTTTGCTTTTATACATTAACTTATCAGCTCTCTTTATAATCGAACCAATGTTATCATCTTCCTTGACCAGGGTTGAACCAAGAGAAATTGTAACAGATAATTCCTCTTCTTCTGATCTAATTATTGAATTTTCTACCAGCATTCTAATTTTTTCTGAGACAACTTTTAATCCTTCTAAATCTATAGAAGAGAAAACCAATATAAATTCTTCTCCTCCCCAACGGCCAGCTAAATCTTCACTCCTCAAAACACTGGCATATGTATTAGATACAACTTTCAAAACTTTATCTCCTAGATCATGACCATAAATATCATTGAATTCTTTAAAATGGTCAATATCTATAAACGCTACCCCAAACTTAATATTTAAATCTCTGAACATCTTCATCTTAGTTTCTAAATAACTTTTTAGATATCTTCTATTAGGTAAATTAGTCAGTTGATCATATAAAGCCAGGGACTTATATTTTTCTAAATTCTCAATTATGCTTACTTTATCTTTATCATCATTAAAAATTTCGACTGCGCCAATCAATTCTTCATCTTCATAAATTGGACTTGTCTTAACAAATACCTTAACTCGATTTCCATATTTATGATGAAGATATACCTTCGTTTCACGAGGCTGGCTGTCTTGAATAGTTTTTTGCAAAGGGCAACCCTCTTCACATAAATTTTTCCCGTTATCATTCACATGATTCAAAATATCATCATGGCAATAACTATTTAAAACTTCATTTGCAGAAAAACCAGTGATCTTTTCAGCACCAGCATTCCAAAAAGTTATTTTCTTATTTTTATCAACAAAATAAACACCCTCATTAAGATTATCAAGCATTTTCTTATAAAAATTTATATTATCCATTATACAACCCCTCTCTACTTTAAAAGTTCAACTTAAAACATTATAATTTCACTAATAATTAAATTGAGCTAATGTTTTCATTAGCAGTTATCTCATTAGCCACCACTTTATTCTTGCCAGTTGCCTTAGCCTGATAAAGAGCATTATCAGCCCGATTTATTAATTGATAAACCGACTCAGCATAATTATAAGTGGCAACCCCAAAACTTGCAGTTAACCTCTCTGGTTTACCAAAATCATTATTACTAATTAATTTTCTTAACTTTTTAGCAAGATTCTTTGCACCTTTTTTATCTGTAGCTGGAGAAATTATCAAAAATTCTTCCCCACCCCAGCGGCCTGGTTTATCAAGTTCACGGATATTAGATTTTAATATATCACTAAAATTGACTAATACTTTATCGCCTATATTATGGCCATAAATATCATTGACATTTTTGAAATCATCAATATCTATGATTATAATTGAGAAAAGATCGTCAGTTCTCTCTGCTCTATTTATCTCATCAATTATAAAATCATTTAATTTACGTCTATTAAATAAATCAGTCAAAGGATCTCTAGCTGATAAATATCTTAACCTCTCGTTCATATCAGTTATTTTTTTACTCTTAATAAAACTATTAGAGTATCTTTGGAAATTTAAAGCTGAAACTATCCAGGCAATTATATTATTTGAAATTATATCTTGAACAAATGAAAACTCTTCAGCAACAGGTTGGCCTGATAATAAGATTATTAATTTTCTTGTATATAAATAGTTCAATATTCTTTGCTATATTCCTTTAAAATTATAATATATATATTAAACATTTTTTAAGTGATAAATTAATCATATTTTCATAATTAAAATGAGGACCCAGGGGCCCTCATTTCTTAATACTATCTTTTTGTAAAGTTAAATAATAATTAACTGGAACCCTTTGCTTTTTTCAATGCTTTTTCGCCTCTCCTATATTCAGCAATATTCTTAAGAGTTCCATTTATTGAAAGATAAGCTCCATAGCCAATAAACCCAAGTGTTGGAACAATCATTATATAAGCAATTGTCATATCTGGATAAAAGATAACTGCTCCTGAGACCAAAAAAACTAGTGCTCTGAGTAAAATATCAAACTTCTTATTAAATAAATATTTGGAATGAAGAGCAAATGTTAAACCAATTGTTCCTATCATGACAACAATCACAGCCTGCAGTTGCAACCGGCCAACTTCAACAACCATATCTGGCCTGGTAAAGACAGCAAACATCAGAACAAGTAAAGGCAGACAGTACTGCAGAGATTGGATAATAGTCCTGGTATAATCAGAATCAGCAATCTTTGATGTAACCACAGCCGTCAATGAAGTAGGTGGCGATAGATGGCCGAAAACTCCAATAAAAAATGCAAAAAAATGAACGGACCAGCGATGAAGTCCAAGTCTGATCATCGTCGGGGCAACTGCCAGTGCAACCATAATATAAACTGGAGATGGTGGTAAGCCCATGCCAAGCAGATAGCCAAACAAAAAAGCAACAAAGACAACTGCGGCAACATGAAAATCAGCAGCCTGAACCAGCAATGCTCCAACCTTTGTAGGAATACCAGTAACTGTTAGAGACCCAGCAAGAATTCCTAAAAGTGAAAGTAAAACTGCTAAATCTGCACCTAAAGTCGATAAAGTGTCGATTGATTTAAGGTAGGGCTTAAAGAACCCTTTAATCCCCTGCAAACTATTAAATGTCTTATAATTCTGCATAACAAAGACAATAGTCAGGAAGATAACTAAACCAACTAAAACCCTAACTGCAGCAACCATCGCCGGCATTCTATATAATCCCATCAATACTATCAAAGCAATAATAACTGTGGCAAAAGCAAATAAATTGGCTTTATCGACTAATTTAATCTCTGAATCTCCTAACATATCTACAGTTTCATCGCCAAAATCACTTTTGCTTTCAAACTGAATAGTTAATAGATAAACTGCCAGACTAACCCCAACAAAATAAATTATCGCCGGACCAAAACCTCTAGCAATAACATCGAAATAGCTTACACCCAAAAACTCAACCATAATAAAAGCTGTAATCCCCATAACCGGTGGCATTAACTGACCACCAAGAGACGACGCCGTCTCAATTGCAGCAGCATGAACAGCAGGAAATCCAGCCTGTTTAAGAGCAGGAATCGTAACAGCTCCAGTAGTTGCAGCATTCGCTGGACCACTACCACTAATTGTAGCTACAGCAAATGAACCTAAAACTGCTGCCTGTGGCAGGGCATGAATCGATCTAGTTCCAATCTTTGACGCCCATTTCATAATAGAGTCTATGCAGCCAAAACCGCGGAGAAAACCAAGAACCATAATAAAAGAAATAATTAATGTCAGGCCAAGCTGAGGTAACTGAGCATAGATACCAGTGCTCATCTCCAGGCTCATAGTCTGAATGATTCTAGTCCACCTGAGTCCAGGATGATAAAACATCCCTGGAACAAAGTAACCATAGGCTGCATAAATCAAGAGAGCTATATTAACTATAAAGATAGGTAAATACTTTCTAAATGAATATTCCAGAATCAATATAACTGGAACTGTTCCAAAAAAGTAATCCACATTATTCCAAATACCGAGACGGATGATTCTGATGGCATCAAAATTATTATACATATAAATACTGGATGTAGTACTTAATATAATAAAAATAAAGGCCATTGAATATTTAAGTATTTCCGGTAAGCCAGGATAAAACTTATTATTTCTTAATTGTGAAAGAGTAACAATCGAATAGGCTACTGGAATTAAAATAACAGCTAGTAAAGTCGGTCCACCGGCACCGGTAAAGAGATAGCGGAGCAGATAGATTACAAAAAATATACTATAGCCAAAATAAATATATTCTACTACCTTATCTATTTTCCTAGTCTTTTCTTCCATTTCTCCACCTCCAGACAATCACATTAAACTGAGCAGGATATATAAGAGCAGAGGAGCAGAACCCCTCTGCCAGATGCAATTTAACTACTAATTATAAATTCTATCATCCCACTCGTCTTCCCAGGCATCATGTTCTCTTAAGAAGCGGGCAAGGCCTGGATGAACTCTGACATCATCAATAGTCGCCTGGACACCACGATACTGAATATCAATCATGTCGTTATGGATCTGACCATAAATAGCATCCTGTTCAGCAAGTTCACTTGTATTTTCCATAATTATATTTAACATTCTATACATATCATCTTCAGAAATTACATCAGGACCGGTATGGAAACCATAGAAGAATGGCACTCTAATTACAGTATCAACATGAACATCAGTCTCAAAGACACCAGGATCTATCTCAACAACCTGAATGCCAGCTTCATTTAAAATCTCAATCTCTTCAGGGCTAGGATTTAGGATAGCGATATCAGTAGCCAGTTCTGCCTCTAAAATCCATGGAGGTACAGTAGTTTCACCTGAAGTATAGGCATTTATAGCCTTAATATGGCCTGCAGCTAAAGAACTTCCTGCCATACTCAAGTCAATTTCTACATACTCATGGCCAACCTCTAAAATTTCCAAAGGTCTTTTTAAAGCTGCTCTAACATCCCAGGGAGCAGGACCGGTAAATACAGACTCTCCAGCAAGGTCTCTCCATTCAGTATAATTGTCAATATCATTGGCATTAATAGCAAGACCAACTTCTAAAGTAAAACCCCAAAAAGACTGGACAGGTTCTCTTTCAACATAATCTGCAAAGCCTTCAAAACGATCAATATTATTGGCGTACTCATAAAAGCCTACATCTGCTCCATACATTCCATCCGTCTGGTTCATCGTATATTGCTTAACAGTTTGAACAGCACCAGCAGTTGGTAGAACATTAAAAGTATAATCCTCCATCTCCCTGTTCAATATTGTAGTTAATGCAACTAATGCTCTATGGCCTGAAGAACCAACAGATGAAGTTCCCCAGTTAACTTCAGTTATAGCCTGGACTGATGCAGGGATTAATAATAATGAGAAAACTAACATCACTACCAATAGTTTAGAAATTCTAACTGGAATCTTTTTCATAAAAAACCCCTTCTTTTTTTATGATTTTTTTAACAAGAAAAAATAAGCAAAATTATTTTTCACCTCCTCTGTTCTTATATAGGTTATAATTATTCGTTGTAGTTTATAATTATATTATACTAATTTTTATAAAATCAGTCAAGACGGTTCTTGACAAAATATTTATTCCAATTCTATCCCCAGGCCATCTGCTTTATCCTCATCAACCATATCAATCCAGGACATAAAACTCCTCCTATAATAATTTTGCGTTCTCTTTAATTTCTGGATCTAATACATCTGCAATAGTTGTGGCCTCAAGTTCTGCTAGCATATACTGATAAGCATCACTAAAGGCAGCATGAATTTTACATCTATCTCTAATAGTACAACCATGGAGATCATCAACACAATCAAATACTCCATAATCAGTTTCAAAAATCTCTGTTACCTGGGCCAGCGTTATCTCCTCAGGGAGCAGATTAAGAGTATAACCCCCCTGCTTCCCCTCTGAAGAACTGACAATATTATGATTTGAAAGCTCCTGCATCACTTTGGCGAGATAAGAGGCTGAGACATTCTCAATCTCAGCCAACTCATTAACAGAAAGTTCCTCGCCATCTTTTTTAGCCAGGATCATTAAAGCATGGATCCCATAATCAGTCTTCCTTGATGTCTTCATTATTACCCCTTCTATCTGTGATTATTGAACCAAGATTTCTAGCAATCATTTTAGCTTCTAACATTTTATCTGGCTGATCGGAAAATTTATCAGGAAGATGCTCCGCCTTAATCTCATCTAAAAAGCCATGCCGCTTAACCACTGTGCCTGCAGCACAGTCTTCACCATATCCACAGGTAAAACATTGAGAATCTCCCTCAACATGAAGAGTATCCATAATAGCCATCTGGTTTGAGGACATCAGCCTTTTTATGTAAGTTAACACCCTTGATACCTCGGGATCACCATCAACAGCCACTGCCACACCTAACTTGCCGGCTAGCTTAAATTTCTCCCTATGACGGAAACAATAAGTTCTTTCAAGACAGGCATGGGCCAGGGCATTTAAAGTATCAAAATAATCTGGTGCCCCAAAGACGATAGCATCAGCTTCTAACATCTTATAACCAATTTCCTGCCAGTCATCTTTCACCTTGCAAAAACTATCACCAGCACATTCAGTACAGCCAATACAGCCATTAATCTGCTTGCCTGCCAGTGATATATACTCATATTCTTCCCCTGAATTTTCTAAGATATACTTAATAACATCTGAGGTAGTTCCATTCTTGCGACCACTTCCACTTATTCCTAAAATCAAATTACCACTCCTTTTAAAAGTTTTTTAGATTTAATTATTATATTAATTTTCACCGTAAATTCGAATTTCTCTGGCACCGGTATTTCCACCAGTTGACTCAATCACTTCAAAACGGAGGCCTCTAGACTGAACTGGAGTAAAAGTAAAATTATACAGCTTTTCAGCATCAGGAATCTCAAATTCCCCAAGAACTTCACCGGTTTTATCTAATACTCTTAACTTCCTTATTTCTCCTGTATCTCCCATCGTCCTTGACCAGAAACCAAAGCCAGTAACTTCAATTGTTTCAGCCAGCTCTATTTCTATCCAGGCATTATCGCCTTCACCCTGGGAAGACCATTCAGTCCCTGGATCTCCATCAATAACATTTAAAGCACCAAAAGATCCGGCAATATCATTACCAAAATTACTGCTCACTCCTGATATATCGGCACCTTTTGCAATCAAGGCATAATTTTCACCAAAATCTTCTTCAACTACCTCCAGGGTTGTAAATGAAATCAATGGAGACCGAATTAATTCCCCGGTTTCATCAATAGCAATAGTTTCTGAGTAATATTCACTATCAGCCTGTAAACCAGGCAATGAAACTTCATGATTTACTGAAGGATTACTGCCAGGAGCCCTGGCAACTCTACCAAAATCTTCTGCAAACCCAACAGCAGTTGAACTCAAAGTCGGCTCTTCAGTAGAAAATCCAATGCTGGCTCCTGAACCTGATAATTCTATAATTTCAGGCTTTTCTCTAAATCTCTCTTCGGATGTCTCAATTTCAAGAACTTCTTCCTGGCCTTCTCTGGCAATTATTATTTCATCACCATTTTCTACATTAGTCGTATCTAAAATATATTCCTGAGACCTATAAATCTCATGATTCTCAGTAAAAGCAGTCAGCATAACTCTATAATTACGACCAGTTTCTAAATCGAGCTCAACCAGATGGCCTTCAGCTGGAGCCACCATATCCATTGCAGTTATATTATTATAATCCTCTTCAACCCTGGCAAAATTCACAGCACAGAGCACAGCCATTGGAGTATCTAACTCTAGATAAAAACTCCCATCCTCATAATAAAATCTTACATTAGAGGCTTCATAAAAATCAGCTGCCTCATTAGCATAAACAGCACCAGTAAAAACAGTAGCTAAAAACCCTAAAACTAAAATTAAAACACCTATTTTAATGAAAGAATATTTTAACTGCCGGAACTCTTTAATTTTAATCATTTTTTTACCTCCATTTAAAAGGTAGTTCTACCATTGTTTCTGGCTTTTCAATTGTCTCAAAAAGATTTAAAGCCGCCTTAATGACTTCTATCTGCTGCTTATCATTGTCAGGTTCACCAACCGGACTACCAAAGGGAAAAGGCAGACAAGCCGCTCTCGGCAG